>JANMYG010000475.1:0-7421 GCA_031381865.1 Betaproteobacteria bacterium
CGGCGAAGGACGCCACGCTTTGCCCGGCACATGCTCAATGGCTAAAATGGCCAATCCACCATGTCGGAGCAGCACCATGCAAGTCACTGCCACACAAGCCAAAAACCGATTTGGCGCCATGTGCACCCACGCAAAAACCGAGCCGGTTTTCGTGGAAAAGGATGGACGAATCGACACCGTCATCGTCTCGGCCCAACAGTTCGAAGCGCTGCAATCCGCAGGTCAACCCAGGACATTGGCGCAACGCAAACGGGCTTTCGAGCAGACGCACAAAGCCTGGATCGACGAGCAAAACACCCGATTCGAGAACAGCGGGCTGTGGTGTGACGACCTGCGGGTTTGGTAGGGCATTGCCCCGGTTTCACTCGATCGCCCGGCCAATGCAATACGACGTCTATGACAATCCGAGCCCACGGATGCGCGATCAGTATCCTTACGTCGTTGACATCCAAAGCGACTTGTTGAGCAGCCTGGCAACACGCATGGTGGTGCCACTCGCGGTTACCACACTCGCCGCCCATGATTTGCCACGCCAGCTTTGCCCGGTGATCCCGGTCAAGGGGAAGAATCTGATGCTGGTAACTTTTGAAGCAGCGCCACTGGGAAGGCGTCTCTTGAAGAACAAGCTGGCGTCCGTGAAGCACCGCGCAAGTGACATCATTGCCGCGATGGATGCCGTGGTGAGCGGCGTTTGAATCTGGCGCCGTGCTCGGCGGCATGCAGTTGAAGCAGATCACCTCACCGGCCGGCCTGCTCGCCAGATCATGGGAGTTGGCGCGGCATCTGGAATCGGGCCCGCTGCTCGTTGATGCCGCCATTTAGGGAGCAATGTTCGGTGGCCGGCATTGGCATCTGCATGGCCAGTTCGGGTGACGCTTGCGGCCCGACATGCCTTACTGGTGGCTGCCCAAAAATGTCACTGCGTGCCCGCGCAAAGCCGCAGCAAAACGCGTAAAAGTTAGGTCTGGAGCAGGCTGCGAAATCTTCGTGGAGCGCGAGTTCGTCGCGGTCACGAAACAGGCGGCACTGTAGATTCGCTCCAGAATCAACCGTCGGCACATTAGCTCGTACCGTTCGGCGTAGGAAACACCGCCATACCGAATCACGCCTTTCACTGTCTTCTCGCGCGGCGTCCCACGAAAGACCGGATCAACCGGGAAATAGGGCTCCTTGTTGGCTACGGGCTTTTTGACGCTATCGCGGTCTTCGAGCAAGAAAAGGTAGCCCAGGAATGGCGCAGGGGCTCCCCGACCAAATCGTCCTTCGCGAAAGGCGGTCCATAGATCCTTCGCGCTTCCTACAGCCTCTTCCGAGCGATTATTGACGTTATTGCCAATCGATTTTCCAGCTTGTGACTTAAATTCCATCGCGAGGACAAGCTGGTTTTCAGAGACCACAATCAAGTCCCATTTTTTGGTCGCCCGGAAATAGCCCGGTAGCTCCAAAGCCGTCCGAGTCCGGACATCAAGCCTTTTCAAACCGGCTTCGCACAGGATGTCTGCAACGAGCACTTCCAGTGCACCCATTTGAGTGCCGCCTGTCACTTCCCCACGCGTGCCCGCATCGATTTTTCCAGATTCGACCTGCTTCTCTTTATTCTTCGCCCTGGCGTCCCAGTAGCTCTGAACTGCTGTTTGCAATCGTCGATCAATATCCATTCTGTTGAGCTCGACTCAGTGACTCGCCACATGTTTCAAGCACGGTTTCGATCGCCATGTGGTCATCCTTGCTGTTCAATGACTATAGTTTGAAGAACGTGCCTGACGGGTCGCGCTAGTTGTTGGTCTGTCCGCTACTATTTTCCCTAACCTGCGCGGCTTCGCCTTCCGACAACTTGTACAGGTCAAAGGCAGCGCGGTTGCAGGCAGCACGGTCGCCGGATGTCGCTGCCTTGATGAGGCCTGATCGCAATTCTGCATTCACATCTTCCCATCTCGGAATCCGGATACGTCGCAGATATTGCGCCTGAAATCGCAGAAATCCGCCGCGCATGCGGGTTGAATAGGTCGCGACGAACAGTCGGGCGATGCCTGAAAGCAGCACAGCCTGAAGGGCCCTCAGATCCCATTGGTCGGAGGTGATGAAATACAAGTTGTGATGGGGATAGAGAGTACCGTCTTCGTAGACGATATGCGCCTGGCCTTTGATGTCCGGCACCAACAGCTTTGGTCTTCTTGCGAGCGATGGCGTGATGCGGTCGATCGTCCGGTACCAGTTGGCCGGAGCCTTCTGGGCACAATGCCGACTGGTGATCTCGGTCTTGCGCGCCTCAAGGTACCGTTTCAGGCGGGGGTAAGCGTCCAGGTCAACCAGGCCAGCTCCGTCTGCAAACGGATTGATGACACCGAACCCGCGCCATTCGACGGTCCCGTTCGCGATGTCGCGTGTCATAACCAGTGGCAATTTGCGATCATCTTCAACGTCGAGGTTATCGAATCGACCAATAAAGGCTTGATCCGCACCAGTCGCCACGCCGATGCCTACTTTGCAGCCAGTCTCTTCCAGCGTTGGAAAGCATTTCTCAAGGCGCCGCACAAGGGCAAGTTGGTCGGATGATTCGAAAATCCACGGTTCGGCGCCAGAGGTGACACCGACAAGTTCTCGCACTGCCCCTGCCTTCTTCGGCAGACGCGTGGCAAGCAGTTCGGCCGCTAATTTGGTTAACGCGGCACCATCAACTGCGGGTCGGTAGGCAAGGCGTGTCGTCCCCGGCTTTTCGCGAGTGATGACTGTAATGGCTGGATAGGCGATCACGTCGGAATGGAAGGCCGGCGTGTCCGTCATGTCGATGTGGGCCTTTAGATGAAACTCTTTGGCTACCAGGGCACGCAGAGGACCTCCGTAGCGGTTTTTCATCCAGCGGTCAGCACAGATAAACCCGAGCGTTCCGCCACTGGCGAGACTTCGCAGCGCGCGCTCGATAAATGGGATGTAGAGGTCCGCGCGGTCGTAAAGCGTGGTGTAGCGGCTGCGGTACTCGGCCAGCAGCACATCGGGTATCAGCTCCTGCCGCACATACGGCGGGTTGCCGACCACGACGTCGAAGGCTTCGGGAAGATTCACAAGCAGGAAATCCCCATGCACCAACCATCGATTTGCAATCGCATCCGCGGTTTGGGCCGCAATGCCATCAGCAATCAGGCGCGTGGTGATGGAAGTAAACGTACGGTTGAAAGTGTCGCGGTGAAGTTCGACAGCACGAATGCAATCGCCAAGTGTTTCCAGCGGGCGGGTTGTCTTGCCGGTGGATTGCCATGACGTCAACAGGCGTTCAATTGCTGGAAGTAGAAAGTCGCCGGTCCCAAACGATGGCTCCAATAGTCGACGCCGGTGCAGAGGCTGATCGGCCGTGTAACCAGCCAAGTCCAGGATGAAGTTCACCACTTCACGGCGTGTAAATATTGCGCCGCGCGCCTCAACACTGCCGGCGTTCGCCAACTCCTCCACAGCCGCGGTCAAGGGGCACATGTCTGGAAACGAAGCCTGACTGAGAAGGAGATTCAAGGTCATAAGTGGACACTGTAGTTTATTACAGTATTCGATGTCTTGGCGCCAAAGGTTGATGCCTCTCCAACCCCATGTGGAGTCCGCTGTCGGCCAATGCCGAGCTGCATTGCCTCTCCAGTTGCAGCTTCCAGCGCGGCGCCTCGCTGCCGGAGGACCTGGTGGCGCGCGCGGCGGCGCTGGGTTACACGGCGCAGGCCTTCACCGATGGGTGTTCGGTGGCCGGCATTGGCATCTGTATGGCCAGTTCGGGTGACGCTTGCGGCCCGACATGCCTTACTGGTGCCCGTCACCAACTATTGAACACCGCCGCCAGACAATGCGACACCAGGTTGCCACACCACACGGTACAGGACCAATGGCTGCGCTTTGCCCTTGACCCGCACCGGGGGCAGTTCTTCCAGCGATACGCCGGAGCCTGCGAGTTTCCCGCGTGTTGCAGCGGACACGACGATTTCGCCCGGCCCGGCCACTGCGCAGATGCGGCTCGCCACGTTCGTCGTGTCGCCGACGGTGGCGTACTGCAAATACGCATCCGCGCCTATAAGTCCGGCGGCGACGCGCCCGGTATGCAGGCCGATATGGATCTTGAAGGTGGGCCTGGCGCTCGCACTCCAGCGCCGATTGAGTTCGTTGATGGCCTGTTGCATCTCCACGGCGGCCAGCACGGCGCGCCATGCATCGTCCGGACCACTTATTGGCGCGCCCCAGACCGCCAGCAACGCGTCGCCGATATATTTCTCCAGCGTGCCACGATGGCGAAAGACGATGCCGGCCATGACGGGGAAGTAGTCGTTCAGCAGGTCGATGACCTGTTGCGGCGGGCAGCGCGAGGCCATCTCGGTGAAGCCGCTGATGTCGGAAAACAGCACCGTGACCTCGGCCTCGACAGCGCGGCGGCCGAGCTCCGGCGCGGCCGTGATCTCCTCCACCACTTCGGGCGGCAGGAAGCGCCGCAACCGGTCTTTGGCTACCGAGTCCCGGTGCAGCGTCAACATGCTCTTTACCAGGTAGGACACCGTGACGCTGGTCGCCGCAAGCACCAGAAGGCCAACTGCCAGCGCCAGCAGCCGCTCGGGATACGCGGCCGAGACCATGAACACGAGGTGTGCCAACATGGCCAGGCCACCGGTGAAAAGGACCGCCCCAGTGCTGTAACGCAGTCCGGAAAGCAAGACGGCGACAATATAGATCGGGATGTTCAGGAACAGGGAAACTACCGGATCGCCGGCAACCCGGCCCGCCAGATTGATGCCAACGACAAGCGCGATGCTCCACGCGCTGAGAACATACTTGCGCCACCAGCGGTAGTCCCTGGACAGATGCAACTGCAGCAGAATGCCTGCCATGATCAGGGCGCCGGCCATCTCGATCGCGATCATCAGCCACGGCGGCTGTGGCCGGAAGCCCGGTGTCATTCGAAGGGCCAGATGCACAACAGCGCCTGCAAGCAACGCGCACCCGGCGATCCAGCAGATGACGCGTTCATTGCGCGTCTCGCGTTCTCGGCGGCTTTGCTCGAAGTCGGTCAAGGTCATGGCTGCGCGGGAAGTGGCTTCGCAACCCTGGTTGGCGAACGCCGGCGTTACTGCGAACTGCCCAGGAGCTGGTCCAGCCCCTGGCGTACGGCATCTGCATCGGTCGCCGATAACCGGCCGATCTCTCCGCGCACCAGGCGGTGGTCGAGCGTGAACAACTTGAAGCGCACCTTGGACGGCGCGGGCAAACCGGCGGCGGCAAGGTCGCCCAGCGGGCAGTCCAGCGGCCAGGGTGGGTTGGCCTGCGAGGTGATCATGGCCATCACCGAATGGCCGGCGGGGGTGTTGAAGGCCGATTCGTCGGACAGCACCAGGGCCGGGCGGTTCTTGGTGGTCGCGCGGTCGGTAAACGGAAAAGGCACCCGCACAACTGCAAAGCGCTCAAAGCCCACGGTAAGCCTGCTCGTCCGCAGTGCCGGCCCATTCGCCCAGGGTGCCTTCGACGGCATGCAGATATTCCAGGTCGACGGGCTGGACGCGGCGCACCGTGGCTTTGCCGTCAGCGCCCACTTCCCAGGCAATCAGGTCACCCGGCGTGACCTTCAATGCGGCGCGAATATCCTGCGGAATGGTGGTCTGGCCCTTTGCGGTGACTTTGGCAATGGCAATCATGGCTGTTCCTTTTGTAATGCATTCCTTACTTTCTTACTTTACTTCTATTCTCCATGCCGGTCCAGAGAATGGTGGTTGCAGAAGGCGGCACGTCACCGGATGAAGAAAACATTGCCAAAAAAAGCGCGCGCACTATACTGTTTTTTTAACCAGTATTCATTGCCCGCAACCCACACCAGGAGCGGTGCCATGTTGTTGTCTTGTTCATCCCATGTGGACCCCTTTGCCGGCCTACGCCGAGCTGCATTGCCTCTCCAGTTTCAGCTTCCAGCGCGGCGCCTCGCTGCCGGAAGATCTGGTGGCGCGCGCGGCCGCGCTGGGGTACACGGCGCTGGCCATCACCGATGAATGTTCGGTGGCCGGGGTGGTGCGCGCGCACACCCAGGCCAAGGAACTGGGGCTGAAGCTGTTGCTGGGCGCGGAATTCCGGGTGCGTAATGCGGCCCCGCCCGAAACGCGCAGGAACACGCCGCAGATGCTGCCGCGCAAGCCGAGCCCGACGACCACCCAGGCGCCCGACCCGGAGCTCACGCTGGTCGTGCTGGCGCACAACCTACAAGGCTGGGGCAACCTGTGCGAGTTCATCACGGCTGCACGCAGCAAGGCGCCCAAGGGCGAGTACGCGGTGTCGTGGGATGGCAGCGATTTCGCAGCGCTGGAACACTGCGAGGTGTTGCTGGTGCCGCCACGGTTGCTGTCGTTCGAAGCCCTGTGTGCCCACGCCACGCGCCTGAAAGAAATCTTTGCCAACCGCCTCTGGATCGCCCTGGAGTTGCTGCACGGCCTGGACGACGACCTGTGGCAACACAAGCTCGAACGCGCCGCGCAGCTCACCGGTGTGCCGCTGGTGGCCGCTGGCAACGTGCACATGCATGTGCGTTCGCGCAAGCCGCTGCAGGACGTGATGACCGCCGTGCGCCTGGGCAAACCGGTGGCCGAGTGTGGCTTCGAACTGCAACCCAACGCCGAGGCGCACCTGCGCGCGCGCCTGCGCCTGGCCGGCATCTATTCCCCCGAACTGCTGCAGGCCACGCTGGTGATCGCCGCGCGCTGCAGCTTCAGCCTGGACGAGCTGCGTTACCAGTACCCGGTGGAGACCGTGCTGCCGGGCCTCACCCCCTCCGAAACCCTGCGCCGCTTCACCTACGAGGGCATGAGCCAGCGTTACCCGCAGGGCATCCCCGACACGGTGCAGTTGCAGGTGGAGCACGAACTGGACCTGATCGCCGAGCTCAAGTACGAGATGTACTTCCTCACGGTCTACGACATCGTGCGTTTCGCGCGCGAACGCCACATCCTGTGCCAGGGCCGGGGTTCGGCCGCCAACTCCGCCGTGTGTTATTGCCTGGGCGTGACCGAGGTCGATCCCTCGCGTTTGAACGTGTTGTTCGAGCGTTTCATCAGCCGCGAACGCAACGAGCCGCCCGACATCGACGTCGACTTCGAGCACCAGCGCCGCGAGGAGGTGATCCAGTACATCTACGCCAAGTACGGCCGCGACCGCGCCGCCATCACCGGCGTGGTCGTCACCTACCGCCCCAAGAGCGCGATCCGCGACGTCGGCAAGGCACTCGGCCTGGACGACGCCTTGGTGGACGCCTTCGCCAAGGAACACCGCTGGTTCGACGGCCGCAGCCTGCTGGCGCAGCAGCTGCAAGAGCGTGTGCTGGCCGCCGGCATGGACCCCGACGACCTGCGCATCACGCAGTGGCTGGAGATCACGCAGCAACTCATGGGCATGCCGCGCCACCTGAGCCAGCATGTGGG
>JANMYG010000531.1:0-12499 GCA_031381865.1 Betaproteobacteria bacterium
GCCCATAAGCAAGTAGACGCAGGGCACCACAAAGAGGGTAAGCACGGTGCCAAGCCCCATGCCCCCCACGATCACCCAGCCGATTTGCTGACGGCTCTCGGCACCCGCACCGCTGGCCAATGCCAGCGGAATCGCACCCAGCACCATGGCGCCGGTGGTCATCATGATCGGGCGCAGGCGCTGTGACGCCGATTTCTTCACGGCTTGCATCATGTCCAGCCCTTGCTCGCGCAACTGGTTGGCAAACTCCACGATCAGAATGCCGTGTTTGGTGATCAGCCCGACCAGTGTGATGAGTCCGATCTGGCTGAACACGTTTAACGTTCCGCCAGACCATTTCAGCGCCAGCAAAGCTCCGGCCATCGACAGCGGAACGCTGAGCAGAATCACGAACGGATCGACAAAACTCTCGAACTGCGCCGCCAGCACCAGGAAGATGAAGAACAGCGCCAGCACAAACACCAGCGTCAACGAGTCGGCCGACTTGCGGAACTCCCGGCTCGATCCGTTGAGGTCGGTGGCGTAGCCAGCCTTGAGCACTTTTCTCGCGGTGGCGTCCATGAAATCGAGCGCTTCACCGACCGAGTAGTCGGCCGACAGGTTGGACGTGATGGTGGCCGAGCGGCGTTGCCCGAAATGGTTGAGTTCACGCGGCACCACGACTTCGCGCAGCTTCACCAGCGCCGACAGCGGGATCATCGCGTCGGCCTTGCCGCGCACGAATATCTTCTCGATGTCGTCTGGCGTCGATCGGCCGGACGGGTTGGTCTGCACGATCACGTCGTATTGCTCCGCCTCGCGCTTGTAGCGCGTCACGAGCCGCCCGCCCAGCATGGTTTCCACCGCGCGTGCAATCGCGTCCACGCCCACGCCCATGTCGGCCGCCCGCTCACGATCGACCTCCAGCCGGATCTCCGGCTTGTTCAGGCGCAGGTCGGTGTCCACCTGTACGAAGCCCGGGTTCTTGCCCAACTCTTCCTGAAACGCGCGCACCGCCTGCGCCAGGTTCTGGTAGCTGTCGGAGGTGATGATCACGAAATTGATCGGCCGCTGCGTGAAGCCCTGCCCCAGCGAGGGCGGTGTGATCGGGAACGCGGTGACACCCGTCAGCCCGGCCACGCGCGGGGTCATGTCGCGAGCCATCTCGAGCGTGGTGCGCTTGCGCTGCTCCCAGGGCACGGTGCGGAAGAAGATGTTGCCCTGCGCCACCGTGGGGTTGCCGATGGTGGAAAAGATGCGGTCGAACTCCGGGTAACTCTCGCCCACGCGCTCGATCGCCCTGGCATAACGGTTGGTGTAGTCCAGCGTTGCGCCGTCGGGCCCGTTGACCTGCGCCAGCACCACGCCGCGGTCTTCGATAGGTGACAACTCGCGCTTCATCTCGCCCAGCACGAACCACGACAGGACCCCGCTGCCGATGGCCACCAGCACCACCAGCCAGCGCGTTTTGAGGGTCCAGCCGAGCAGCCGCGCGTACCCGCGGGTGACCGCCTGCAGCGCGCTCTCCATGCCACGGTCGAAAAACCCCGGCTTGGGGTTGTGGCGCAGCAGCAGGGAACACATCATCGGCGACAACGTGAGCGCCACCAGGCCCGAGACCACCACGGCCCCGGCCAGCGCGAGCGCGAATTCGGTGAACAGCCGCCCGGTGCGCCCGGGCGCGAACGCCAGTGGCGCATACACCGCAACCAGCGTCATGGTCATCGCGACGATCGCAAAACCGACCTCGCGCGAGCCCTTGATCGCCGCCTGGAACGGCGTCATGCCTTCCTCGATATGGCGAAAGATGTTCTCCAGCATCACGATCGCATCGTCGACCACCAGCCCGATCGCCAATACCAGCGCCAGCAAGGTCAGGGTATTGACGCTGAACCCGGCCAGCGCCATCAGCGCGAAGGCTCCGATCAGCGCCACCGGGATCGTCAACAGCGGTATCAGCGAAGCGCGCAACGTGCGCAGGAACACGAAGATGACCAGCGCCACCAATACCACCGCCTCGGCGATGGTGGTGTAGACCGCCTTGATCGAGCGGTCGATGAAGACCGAATTGTCGTTGGCGATCTCGATCGCCACCCCGGGCGGCAGGTCGCGCTGGACCTTGTCCAGCAGTTGCCGCACACCGGCCGACAGGTCGAGCGGATTGGCGGTCGCCTGCCGGATCACCCCCAGCGCGACCGAGTCGCGGCCATTGAGCCGCACGCTCGACCGCTCGTCGACTGGCCCGCTCTCGACCCGCGCCACGTCGGCAATACGCACCGGCAGGCCGTTGACGGTACGGATCACGACCTGTCGGAATTCGGCCGGACGCCGCAGGTCGGTTGCGGCGGTGACGTTGAATTCGCGCTGCGTGCTCTCGATGCGGCCGGCGGGCACTTCCAGGTTGGACCGGCGCAATGCATCTTCGACATCCTGCACCGTCAGCCGGTAGGCGGCCAGTTTGTCCGGGTCGAGCCAGATGCGCATCGCAAACTTGCGCTCGCCGAAGACCGTCACGTCGGCGGCGCCGGGCGCGGTCTGCAATACCGGCTTGACCAGCTGGTTGGCCATCTCCGAGAGCTGCAGCGAACTGTGGGTGTCCGAGCTCATGGCCAGAAAAACCACCGGGAAGGCATCCGCCTCGACCTTGGCGATCACCGGCTCGTCAATGCCCTGCGGCAGCCGCTGACGTACCCGCGAGACCTTGTCGCGCACATCGGCGGCGGCGGAATCGGCGTCGCGGCTGAGCGCAAAACGGATCGAGATCAGGCTGCGCTCCTGGCGGCTGATCGACGTGATCACGTCGACGCCCTCGATCCCGGCCAGCGAGTCTTCCAGCACCTTGGTGACCTGGCCTTCGATCACCTCGCTCGAGGCCCCGCCGAAGCGGGTTTGCACACTCACCACCGGTTCGTCGATTTTCGGGTACTCGCGCACCGACAGCCGGTTGAACGAAACGGCGCCAATCAGTACGATCAGCAGCGACAAAACGGTTGCGAAAACCGGGCGCCGGATGGATGTTTCTGCCAATTGCATAAAGCCTGTACCCCCTACCGGCTTGCGGCGGCAACAGGCGCCGAGGCGGCACCCGCTGCGCCAGCCCCCGGCGGCGGTCGACCCAGTTCCACCACCCGCAATGGACTGCCATCCCGCTGCAACCGCTGCTGCCCCGCCACGACGACGGTGTCGCCTTCAGCCACGCCGTCGGTAATTTCCACCCGGCCCAGTTGCCGCACGCCGAGTTTGACCTCCTGGCGCAGAGAAACAAACTTCGCATCGGCAGGCATGGTGCGGTCGGCGGAGCCGGGCACCGCCGAGGGCTCGACGACCTTGAAGACGAACTGGCGCCCGCCTTGCGGAACAATCGCCTCTTCCGGCACCACCAGCGCAGCATCCTTGATGGCGAACACCGTCGTGACCCGCGCGAACATGCCGGGGCGCAACGGCGCCGGATTGGGCCCACCACGCGCGGCGCCAGGCGTTGCACCCGAACTGGTCGGCCGGGAACGGGCCATCGCAGTGACCGCGGCCGCGGAATCCGAGGCGCTTGGCCGCGCGCCAGCAGCTTCGACCAGATCCACGCAACCATTGGCGTCCGTGGACGGGCGCATCGCAACCGGTCGACCGGCACCGCCGGGCCGCGAGGGCGCCGCCGCCGCACTCCCCGCACGGGACACCGGCGCGGCCGCTGCGCCGCTGCGCGCCTCGCCCGCCCTGGCAACCGCTGCGCCGCCGCCGGGTGCCGCCGACTTTCCCGCGGCGGTTGCCGGCCGGCTGGCCGCGCCGGCCGGCGCCCCCGCACGGCCACCACCAAGGGACATCGGCTCGCCCATCGTGTTCGGCAAAACCGCGCGCACGCCGATCGATCGCCCATTCACGTCGAGCAGCGGGTCGATGGCTTCAATCGACGCCTTGAATAGACGGCCAGGGAAGGAATCAAGTTGAAGCTGCACGGTCTGGCGATGCCGTACTTTGCTCTGGTAACGCTCAGGCAGCCGGAAGTCGACGTACATGCTGCTGATGTCTTCCAGGTTGATCAGGTCGGCGCCGTCCTTGACGAAATCACCGAGGTTCACATTGCGGATGCCGACGGTGCCGTCGAAGGGGGCAAGGATCGCCATGCGTGAAAGGCGCGCGCAAGCCAACGCCAACTGGGCTTCAGCCACCTGCAGATTGGCGGAGCTTTCTTCCAGCACACGTTGCGCCACGAAACTTTGCGCGACCAATTCCTGGTTGCGCTTGAAGTTCGCCTGGGCAATCGACACCTGGGCCTGCGCCTGCTTGATCTCGGCCCTTTGCAGGGTGTCGTCGAGTTGCACCAGCAACTGGCCCCTGCGCACCGTGGCCCCATCGGAAAACCCGAGCTCCTTCACGCGTCCTGGCACCTCCGGTCGCATCATCACGCTCTGGCGCGACCGCAAGGAGCCAACCGACTGCGCGTCATCCTGAAGTGTGACGCGCTCGACACGCGCGACCTCGACCCCCGCGGCGCGCGGCGCCGAGGCCGCGGCGGCTGGCGACACTGCACCGCCGCCCTGACCGGACGCCGCCGCGCCGGCTATTTCCTTCGGCCCCTTTGGCTGGGATTGGTACCACCATGCGGCACCCGACGCCGCCGCGATTCCAACCACCGCGACAACGGAATAAACAATCTTGGAAGCCATTGAATGTCTCTGCTCTGAATAGTTCTCAGGTACCGGTCGCCAACGAACGAATGTAGCAGGCAGCACGCGCCGGCCATGTCACCAACCGGGCAGCTACCCGCCAGCACAGGGCCGGACCGGCCGCATGTCAGCGGGACCGGGCAAGCTCAACACCCCGGTTGGCAAGCATGTCCGCACGCTCGTTGCCGACGTCTCCGGAGTGGCCCTTGACCCAGTGCCAGTCGATCACGTGGCCGGAAGTCTCGACCAGCGCGTCAAGCCGTTGCCACAGATCCACGTTCTTCACCGGTTGCCTGGCTGCGGTGCGCCAGCCCCGCGCCTTCCATCCGGCAATCCATTCGGTGATGCCCTTGCGCACGTATTCACTGTCCAGATACAACGTGACGTGGCACGGACGCTTCAACGCCGTCAGAGCTTCGATCACGGCCATGAGTTCCATTCGATTGTTGGTGGTGAGCTTTTCCCCACCGTAGAGTTCCTTGTCGGTGGTGCCGGACGACAGGTACACACCCCAACCTCCCAGGCCGGGGTTTCCCTTGCAGGCCCCGTCGGTGTATATCCGCACGTGGTTCAACTACTTCTCCTCGTCGCTGCGGTGCTGGCGGGAACATGCCCCATTCGGCCGCCCGCCTTCAGGCACGACCGCGGCGACCGGTGCTCGGGACACCGTTGCGGTTGGCGATCGACACCGGCGCCGCCGCCCGCGCCGGCACTGATTTCCATGCCGGCCCCAACAAGCGCATGCCCCGAACCCGTTTGACCGCCACCAGAAAGTAGACCGCGCCAAAAATTGGCCACCATCGGGCGCCAGCCCGATCCATCCACTGAAATCGTTCGAGCCATAACTCGCTCATGACCGCCGGTCGATAACAGCCAAAACGCCCGGACTCGACTTCGAAGCTGAGCAGACGCAGCCAGTCGCGCAGGCGCCAGTAGCCGATGAACTCGCCCTCCTTCGGCAAGAACAGTCCGCCAAAACCCAGACGCTGGTACAGATGCGCCCGGCGCTGGCGCAAGCCCCACAGGCTGGCCGGGTTGATGCCGCAAATCACGACCCGCCCTTCCGGTACGAGCACCCGCTCCACCTCGCGCAACGTGGCATGCGGGTCCGAATGCAACTCCAGCGCGTGTGGCAGCACCACCAGGTCAAGGCTGTTGGCGGGAAATGGAAGCGCCGCAAAGTCGCAGACGAGTTGTACTTCGGGCTGTCCGCCGGCCTCGCGTTGACCCGCGGCGCGGCCTGTGTTACCGTGCCCCGGGCGCGGCGTTTCACCCGTTGCGGTCGGTCCGGCCGGCAGGCTGTCGGACGCGCGCCAACGATGGGGCATGCGATTGGTACGCAAGGCGTCCAGCGCAGGCAAGCCGAGTTGCAATGCGTGAAAGCCGAATATGTCGACCACGACACGGTCCAGTTGGAGACGCTCCCAGTCAAGCAGATAACGGCCTTGGGGCGTTTGAAACCAGTCCTGCAAACCTATGATTTGACCGCTCATGAACCAGAACAAGCTTCCCGCACCGGGCAAAAATTACAAAGTGGTGTGGCATGACCGACCAAGAGGGTTAGCCGTTGCGATCAGCGAGCCGACAACCGCGCTGACCGCAACGCCGCCGCGGCTTTGACCAATGAACACGATTCTAGTCACCGTGCGTGGCTGTCCTTACAAATGAATTTCCTCCGCATCGCATCCGGCTTCATCCTCGTCTTCCTGGTCGGTTGCGCGGCCCCGGTCACCGGCGGCAACCCTGCGGGCGACGTGTCGCCCAACACACCGGTCGCCGTTGCCGGGCCGCTTTCGCCGGTTGCGCGGGCGACTTCGACCTCATCGACAGCGGCTCCACGCCCAGCCCCGGGTACCGTGCTGCCTACCGGCGCGCTGGAGCCACTTGCATCCAATCGCGCAGCATCCCAGGTCGTGATGCTGCTGACTCCGCCGGCGGACCTGTGGGAACGGATCCGGCGCGGCTACGGAATGCCCAACCTCGAAAGCGACCTGGTGCGCGAACGCGAACAGTGGTACGTCGGGCGGCCCGACTACATCCTGCGCATGACCGAGCGCTCACGCAAGTACCTGTTCCATATCGTCGAGGAACTCGAACTTCGCAACATGCCGACCGAACTTGCCTTGCTGCCATTCATCGAGAGCGCGTTCAACCCCCAGGCCGTGTCCAGCGCCAAGGCCGCGGGCATGTGGCAATTCATGCCCGCGACCGGAAAACACTTCGAATTGAAACAAAATGCGTTTCGCGATGACCGCCGCGACGTGCTGGCCTCGACCCGCGCAGCCCTTGACTACCTGCAGAAACTGCACGGCATGTTCGGCGACTGGCATCTGGCCTTGGCGGCCTACAACTGGGGCGAAGGCAGTGTGTCCCGTGCCATCGAAAAGAACCGGCGGGCCAACCTGGGCACTTCCTACCTCGACCTGAACATGCCCGCCGAAACCCGCTTGTACGTACCCAAGCTGCAAGCAGTAAAGAACATCGTATCGGCGCCGCAAACCTTCAGTTCCACGCTTCCGGTGATCGAGAACCACCCGTACTTCCAGACCGTGACGATTGCGCGCGACATCGACGTGGCATTGGCGGCCAAGCTGGCGCAAGTGAATCTCGACGACTTCAAGGCGCTGAATCCTTCGGCGAACCGGCCGGTGATTCTGGCCGCCGGCACCCCGCAGATCCTGCTTCCATGGGACAACGCCGCGGTATTCCTGGTCAACCTTCAATCCCAGCGCGGTGGGCAAATCGCGAGCTGGACCGCGTGGCAGGCCCCGTCGACCATGAAACCGGCAGACGCGGCGAAGCGGGTCGGCATGTCGGAAGCTGATCTGCGCACGATCAACAACATCCCTGCGGGCGTCATGATCCAGGCCGGCTCGACGCTGCTGGTCCCACGATCGGCCGAGGTGCGTCATGACGTGACGGAACACGTGGCGGACAACGGCCAGCTTTCACTGAGCCCGATACCGTTGGTCACGCGCAAGCTCGTGCGCGCCGGCAAGAACGAATCGGTCGCCAGTATTGCAAAGCGCTACCAACTCACGAGCGCAAGCGTCGCTGACTGGAACCGCGTCGGCGTGGCGGCGACGTTCAAGCCAGGACAAGCCGTGACTGTCTACCTGTCGGCACAGACCAGGCTTGCGGTTGCCGCCGTGCCCGCAGGCAAGTCCAGATTCAGGCAGCACGGAAAGAGCAAATCGATCCAGGTCGCGCGGCGCTGAGCGCCTGCGCGGGCGCGCTCACGCCTTGAAGCGGTCCTTGGCCTTCCTGGCGAACTCGTTCGTGAAAGTGCGCGCAAGGTCGATCTTGTCGACCTTGATGGAAGGGTTGGTCCGGCCGACCGCGCGCAACGCCGTGCGGACACCATCTTCGGGAACCAGGCCGTCCAGTGCGATGCCTTCGCGCACCTTGCTGAACGACGCGAGGTAGGTGCCGCGGTCACCCAGCAAGTTGGGTTCCGGCACGACCTTGATGATGTCACTCGGACCAGCTGTCTGCAGCCACTTGAGCGCGTGCACGACAGCGTCGGTGAGGGCCTGGACCGTGCGCGGGTTCTTCTGCACGTAATCGCCCGGCGCATAGAGGCAAGCAGACGGCATGGCGCCGCCGAACACTTCCTGCGCGCCCTTGAGCGTGCGGGTGTCGGAAATGATCCGGATGTCGCCCTTGTGCTCGAGCATGGTCATCACCGGTTCGGTATGGCTCATGGCGTCGACCTGGCCCGCCCTGACTGCCGCCAGGGCCATCGCCACCGTGGGCATTTCGACAAAATTGACGTCCTGGGCCGATACGCCGCCGCGCGACAGGACCAGGTTAGCCACCATGTCCGCGGATGAACCGGGCATGGGGATGCCGATCCTGCGCCCTTTGAGGTCGGAGACCGACTTGTAGGCCGACATGGTTCTGGTGGATACCCCGATGGCCACCTGGGGTGCGCGACCCATCAAGACAAAGGCCCGGAAGAACTGGTTCCTGTCCTGCAGATGGATGGTCTGCTCGAACGCGCCGCCGACAACGTCGCCGGACCCATCCAGCACCAGCTGCAGCGCACGCAACCCGCCCCCGACGTCCTGTATTTCCACTTCCAGGCCTTCGGCGCTGAAGTAGCCCAGACGTTCGGCGACCACCAACGGCAGGTGGTAGAACGACGCCTTTGCGCCAACGGCAATCAGCACTTTTGATTTTTCTGGCTTGGCCTGGGCAGATACCACCGGCGCGATCAGGCCTGCCATCGACGCCCCAAGTCCTGACAAAAACGACCGCCGATCGATCCACCGTCCAAACATTCCGCGCCTCGCCCATTGCTATTGTTTGGTGCAAGGCTAACAAAGGCGACACGCGTGCACATCGGGAACATCCCGAGCGGGTTATTACTTAGAACGCGAGGTGTGCCAGCAAGAAATCCGCCGCGTCAGCACGCAGCGTTGCGCAGGCTCAACGAAAGCCGCAGAACAGGATTGCCACGTTGACGAAGAACGCCAGCGTCCACACGGCAGAACGTGCATTCGCGCGGCCGGCGAGGTACCACCTGACGCAGACCAGGCGCAACGCGATGAACGCGAGTGCCGGCAAATTTGCACCACGGGCTTGACTGGCGGTCAGCCTCAGCGCCGATCCACCAGCGCGTGGGCAATGGTGCCCAGATCGACGTATTCAAGCTCGCTGCCGACCGGAACGCCGCGTGCCAGCCGGGTCAGCTGCAGCCCGCGCGCGCGCAGCACCTCACTGATGACATGGGCCGTTGCCTCCCCCTCGGCCGTGAAGTTGGTGGCCAATATGACCTCCTGCACGATCCCATCGCAAGCGCGGTCGAACAGATCCTTGAGCCCGATGTCCTTGGGTCCGATACCGTCGAGCGGGCTGAGTTTGCCCATCAACACGAAATACAGGCCCTTGTAGGCGCCCGTGCGCTCGACCGCCGACTGGTCTGCCGGGGTTTCCACCACACACAGGCGGCTTGCATCGCGGCGCGGGTCGAGGCAGGTCTGGCAGACCTCCGCCTCGGTGAAGGTATGGCAGCGCGCGCAGTGCTTGACCGAACTGGCGGCCTGTGCCAGCGCCAGGGACAACCTGCGCGCCCCCTCCCGGTCATGCTGCAGCAGGTGAAACGCCATGCGTGACGCCGACTTGACGCCCACACCCGGCAAGCGGCGCAGCGCCTGCACCAATCCATCGAGCGCGTTCGAGTCAGCCATGCGGGCCCGTGCCGACACGTGCGCCCGGCCGCGGACGGCGTGACATCTAGAAAGGGAACTTCATGCCACCGGGCAGGCCCGGCATGCCGGCAGTCAGCTTGCCCATCTTCTCGTTCGAGGTTTCCTCGGCCTTGCGCACCGCCGCATTGAAAGCCGCCGCCACCAGGTCCTCGAGCATGTCCTTGTCGTCCGCGAGCAGGCTGGGGTCGATCGTGACGCGCCGTACATCGTGTTTGCAGGTCATGACCACCTTGACCAACCCGGCGCCGGCCTCACCGGTGACTTCGACGCTGGCGAGTTCGTCCTGCGCCTTCTTCATGTTGTCCTGCATCGCCTGCGCCTGCTTCATCAGGCCGGCCAGTTGTCCTTTGTTAAACATGATTCTCCTTCAGGTTGATATGGTGTGTTGCCGTCTGGCGGCAATGCCGGCAGTCGCTGTCTCGGGATCAGAGTGGCTTGATGCTTCCAGGCACGATTTTCGCGCCAAAATCCCGCATCATCGACTGCACAAACGGGTCCTCGAAGATGATCCTCTCGGCCGCGAGCTGTTTTTCCGCCGCCGCCGCCGCGTTGCGCCGTGCCGGACTGTCGGTCACACGGCCGATCTCCACCGCGAGCGCCACCTGGTGCCCGATCACTTGCAGTGCGCCAGCCAGCCGCTCGCGGCTGGCACTTTGATTCAGCGACTCGCGTTCAACACGCAAGATCCATTGGTCGGTATCGCGTGCGACCAGTTGCGACTGCAGCGCCAACTCGCGCACCAGCGCAGTGATGGCGTCGGACGCCGCCAATTGCTGCACCGTCTGGTGCCAGAAGGCGCCTTCCTCGGTCGGTACCAGCAGTGAAGCGCCAGCCGACGCCGCGGCGTCGGCCCTCGAACTGGCCTGCACCCGCACGGGAACCGCGACAACCCGCCCCAACGGGACTTCATGTGCAGCACGGGACGACGGCGCCGGTTGGGGGTCGCCGCGCGGCGGATGGAACGCCGTTCCGGACTCCAGCACTGGCAACACCTGCCCGGGGGGAATCGCGCCGCGTGCCGGCGCCGAGGCCGGTTCAGTCGTCGCTGCCGTTGCCGCTACCGTTGCCGGTTCAGTCGCCGCTGGCGATGCCGCTACCGTTGCCGGTTCAGTCGCCGCTGGCGATGCCGCTACCGTTGCTGGTTCAGTCGCCGCTGCCGTTGCCGCTACCGTTGCTGGTTCAGTCGCCGCTGCCGTTGCCGCTGCCGGTGTGGATGTGGGCGTCGGCGGCGATGGCACCGGCGGTGGCGGCATCCCTGCTGGTACTCGCGCCGGCACAGCGGCACGCTGCGCCGCCGCTGGCGACCGTACCAGACGCACCGGCGCAGTCTCAATCAGAGTTTTTTTTTCCGCGTCCGGCGCCCGGCCAGCGTTCGGCTTGAATGCCAGCAGCCGCAGCAAGACCATCGTCAGAGCCGCGTATTCGTCCGGCGCCAGGCCGAGCTCGCCGCGGCCATGCAGGCACATGCTGTACAACAAGTGCGTCTCGTCGGGCGGCATCACCTGCGCAAGGCGCGCCACGCCGGCAGCATCCGGGTCGGACTCGTCGAATGCGCCGGGTACGGCCTGCAGAACTGCCATCCGCTGCAAGACCAGACCCATCTCCTCCAGCGTGGAAGCCGGACTCAGGCCCTGGAGGCGCAGTTCTTCGGTCGCATCGATGACCGTCTTTCCGTCGCCCGCGGCCAGTGCGTCGATCAGGCGATGGACATAACTGCGGTCCACGCTGCCCAGCATCTGTTGCACCGTGGCCTCGACCAGCTGGCCCGCGCCAAAGGCGATCGCCTGGTCCGTCAGCGACAACGCGTCGCGCATCGATCCCCGCGCCGCGCGCGCCAGCAACCGCAGCGACTGCGCGTCCGCGCTGACGCCTTCGTCCTGCAATACATGGCCCAGGTGTTCGCGGATCGTGTCTGGCGCCATTGGCCGCAGGTTGAACTGCAGGCAGCGTGAAAGCACCGTCACCGGAACCTTTTGCGGATCGGTCGTGGCCAATACGAACTTCAGGTATTCGGGCGGCTCCTCGAGTGTCTTGAGCATGGCGTTGAAGGCCGGCCCCGTCAGCATGTGCACCTCGTCGATCATGAACACCTTGAAGCGCCCCTGCACCGGCTTGTAGACGGCCTGCTCGAGCAGGGTCTGCACGTCGTCGATACCACGGTTCGACGCGGCGTCGAGTTCGGTGTAATCGATGAAGCGGCCGGCATCGATATCCGTGCAAGCCTGGCAGACGCCGCACGGCGCCGATGTGATGCCACCGGCGCCGTCCGGACCCAGACAATTAAGCGACTTGGCCAGAATCCGTGCCACGGTCGTCTTGCCGACACCGCGGGTACCGGTGAACAGATAGGCATGGTGCAAGCGCTGCGAATCGAGCGCGTTGGTCAGGGCCCGTACCACATGCTCCTGGCCTACCATCTGGGAAAAATTCTTCGGACGGTACTTGCGCGCTAACACGAGGTAGGACATAAGGGCATTCTAGTGGGCGGCTTCGTCGCGAACGCCGCCCAAACGCTCAGGCAAGTCACACCGTACAATAGGCTTTGACGGGCCTTCCCGCATGGTGAAGCGGCCAACCGGGTCAGGTGGGGAACCAAGCAGCCCTAACTGTGGAGCCAGTGCCGGGGTCAAGGCTCGTCAACCCAAT
>JANMYG010000570.1:0-17040 GCA_031381865.1 Betaproteobacteria bacterium
GTGTCGTAGGCCGCGCGCACGCGCTGCGGGACGGCCCGCGAAGGGTCGAGTTCGCGCAGCATGCGCCTGAGGTAACCCAGGAACAGCAACACGCACGCGCCGAACACAAAGGCGCTGAGCCGCACGCTGGGGTCCTGCAGGCTGCCAAGCCAGCCGGCCTCGCGCAGCGGCGCAAAACGCAGCTCGACCGTGCCCCAGCTCTGCCCGGCCTGAAACACCGGCACCACCACCTCGGAGTCGGTCGACTCCAGGTGCGGCCCCGCCGACCATTGGCCGGCGTGGTTCTGCAGGTCGACCAGCAGCTCGCCGCCCTGCGCGCGCACCCCCATCGACAGGATGTCGGGGTTGCGCCGGCGCAGGAACTCGAGCGTCTCCTGCAGCGCCTCGGGCTGGCTCTCGTCGATCACGCCGGACACCGTCATCGCGATCGTCTCGGCCAGCGCGGCCCGGTGCGCGCGCGTGAGTGCTTCTGCGTCCGGAACCAGCCCCAGGTAACCGGCGGCGAGCACCACACCCACGGCGAGCGAGGCCAGGCCCAGCGCCAGGTGCATGCGCGGGGACACGCGTCCCAGGAATCGGAAAAGTCGCATCAGTGGAGCTCCGTGTGGTCAGTTTGGCGGTCGCGCCGGATGGCGTCCCTGGCCCGCGCGGCCGCAGCCTTTTTTGCCTTCGTGGTCGAATCAGCGTCGAACAGCCGTTCGACCTCGCCATCATCGGCCTGCGTCTTGCGCAGCCGGCCCTTGGCAGCACGCGCGGCGGCGAGCACCGGCATCGGATCGACCATCTGCCACGCGGGCAACGCCGACATCATCGAACTCATCAGCACACCGCCACGCACCAGCCACACCACATAACCGATCGATACGCCGCTGGTCATCACGATCGACGACGCTATCGTGGTGCGCCGCTCGTCGCCCTGCTCGAGCATGCGGCGTTGTACCTCCTCTAGCCGGCGAGCCAATTCGTCGCTGCGCAGGAACTGGGTCGTGGAAGACGAGGCGATGGCGGAGAACTGCGGCACCAGCGCACTGGCAAGCACCGTATCGGCCCGGCTGGCCGGGCGCGCCGTGTCGGCCGCCTCGACAGCCGTCGCGGCCGTGACGCGCGTGGGCTCGGTCGACGCGGCAAACGGATTGGCGCCAACCAGCGCGCCATTTCCCTGCGCCGCCTCCGACGCGGGTTCG
This sequence comes from Betaproteobacteria bacterium, assembly GCA_031381865.1. Classification (GTDB taxonomy): domain Bacteria; phylum Pseudomonadota; class Gammaproteobacteria; order Burkholderiales; family Burkholderiaceae_C; genus CAISIP01. The sequence continues at coordinate 1,185 of JANMYG010000570.1, forward strand.
GACACCACGTTCGCCGCGGGCGCGCCGGCATCGGCGGACGCCGGCTTCGCGCTCGCCACCGCAGCCGCGGCCGGCGGATTGCCCGGCGCCGGCAACGGCGCATTGGCCGGCGCCGGTGGTTCCACGAACACCGCCGGTGCCGGCGCCACCGTCACGTGAAACAGCGCCTGCGCCGCCGCGCCCGCCAGGTCGGTCGCGGTGATACGGACCAGCAAGCTACCGACCTGCGCGTCCGCCGGGGTTCCCGTAAACCGCAGTTCGTCCGCGTCGAACGACAGCCACGCGGGGAGCGCCGAACCGTCGGCCAGCGTCGCCACGTAACGCAGCGTATCGCCGGCATCCGCGTCGGCAAAACTGGCGCCGGGCAACGTGAACCGCATGGCCTCGCCCACAGTGCCGTCCCGATCGGCCGGCGCGCGCACCAGCACCGGTGCATCGTTGGTATTGGTTATGGCTGCCGTCGGCGCGCTGCCCAGGCTCTCGACCGTGCCGTGGGCGTCGGTGTAAGTCACCCGCACGCTGAGTCTTGACCCCACGTCGGCGTCGCCCAGCAGGTAGGTCGAGCCGGTCGCACCCACCACATCGACGTTGTCGCGCTGCCACTGGTAGCCGAAGGCGCCCAGGCCGTCGGCGTCGGTGATGGTCGAGGTGTCGGCGCCCAGTGTCTGGTCTTCGGTTGCCGTGCCGGCCACCAGTGGCGCTCCGGCGGGTGCGTCGTTGATGTTCGCGACCGCGACGGCAGTGCTGGTCAGCGTTTCGACCGCGCCCTGCCCGTCGGTGTAACTCACCCGCACGCTGAGCTGTGCGTCGACATCCGCGTCGCCCAGCAGGTAGGTCGCGCCGTTCGCGCCGCCCACGGCGCTGCCCCCGCGCAGCCACTGGTAGCTGAACGCGCCCAGGACATCGGCGTCGGCGATCGTCGAGGTGTCGGCGCTCAGGGTCTGGTCTTCGGTCGGGTCGCCGCTGATGACCGGCGCGCCGGTGGGGAGGCGATTGACGTTGGTGACCACGGCGGTCAACGCGCTGCCCAGGGACTCCGGCGTGCCGTGCCCGTCGGTGTAATCGACCCGAACGCTGAGTTGCGCGCCGACGTCGGCGGCGCCAACGGTATAGGTCGCGCCGGTCGCGCCGCCCACGGCGCTGCCCCCACGCAGCCACTGGTAGCTGAACGCGCCCAGGCCGTCGGCGTCGCCGATGCCCGAGGTGTCGGCGCTCAGCGTCTGGCCGTTGTCGGCGCCGCCGCTGGCCAGCAGCACGCCGGTCGGTGCGTCGTTGAGGTTGAGCACCGGTGCCGTCGGCGCGCTCGAGAGGGTCTCGAACGTTCCCTGGCCATCGGCATAACTCACCCGCACGCTGATCTGTGCACCCACATCGGCGTCACCCAGCAGGTAGGTCGCGCCGGTCGCGCCGACCACATCGACGTTGTCGCGCAACCACTGGTAACTGAAGGCACCCAGCCCGTCAGCGTCTGTGATGGCGGCGGTGGCGGCGCTCAGCGTCTGGTCTTCGATCGCTGCGCCGGCCACCAGTGGCGCTCCGGCGGGTGCGTCGTTGATGTTCGCGACGACGACCGCGGCGCTGGTCAGCGTCTCGACCGTGCCCTGCAGGTCGATGTAGCTGACCGACACGCTGATCAGGCTGCCGGCGTCGGCATCACCAAGCAGGTAACTGGCTGCGGTCGCGCCGACTACGGCGCTGCCCCCGCGCAACCACTGGTAGCTGAACAGACCCAGCCCGTCGGCGTCGGTGATGGCAGCGGTGTCGGCGCTGACGATCTGGTCTTCGGCGAAGATGCCGGTCACGGCTGGCAGCCCGGTGGGCGCGTCGTTGACGTTGGCAACCGGGCTGGTCGGGCTGCTGGTCAAGGCCTCGACCGTTCCCTGGCCATCGGTATAACTCACTTCCACACTCATCTGCGCACCCACATCGGCGTCGCCCAGCAGGTAGGTCGCGCCGGTCGCCCCAACCACGGCGACGTTGTCGCGCAACCACTGGAGACTGAAGGCACCCAAGCCGTCGGCGTCGGTGATCGCCGAGGTGTCGACGCTCAGGGTCTGGTCTTCGATCGCCACACCATTGATGGTGGGCGACCCGCCCGGTGTGTCGTTCACGCCGGCGACGGCGACCGTGGGGTTGCTCGCCAGTGCCTCGACCGTACCCTGGCCATCGGTATAACTGACCCGCACCGTGATCTGTGCTCCCACATCGGCGTCGCCCAGCAGGTAAGTCGACGCGGTGGCGCCGCTGACGGTACTACCGCCGCGCGACCACTGGTAGCTGAAGGCACCCAGCGCGTCGGCGTCGGCGACGGCCGACGTATCGGCCGTGAGCAGTTGGTCTTCGGTCGACGTTCCGGTGATGGCGGGCAGCCCGGTGGGAGGGTCATTGACCGCGGTGACGTCAACCACCATCGTGTGTGTCCCGGGCTCGAGGTCGATACCGCCGCCAACCACGCCGCCGTCGTCGCGCAGCTGGAAGCCGAAACTCGCGTAGCTGGCGCCGTTGGCGTTGGCCAGCGGCGTGAACTGGAGCCGGCCCAGCCCGATGTCGGTGGCGCTCACCATTTGCCCGAGCGCCACCGCCGCGCCGTTGTTGGTCAGCGTGCCGGCGCCCGGCAGCGAGGCGATACGCACCTCTAGCAGGGCGTTGGCCGGCACGTCGGAGGGATCGCTGAAGCCGAAATCACCAGCGCTGAAGGTATGGACGCCGTCCTCCAGCACGGTCACCGTGCGGTCGGCGCCCAGCGGGGCCTCGTTGAGGTTGCGCACCGTCACGCTGATGGTCTGCAGCACGCTCGCGCCGATGCTGTCGCTGGCGCGGACCTGCACCAGGTACACGTTGTTGCCATCGGCATCCACCGGTGCATCGAAATCCGGCGCGCTGGCAAACAGCAGCCGGTTGCTGCCGTCGATGGTGAAACGGGTCCCGTCGGGCCCGCCGGCGACCGTGAAAGTCACGGCCTGGAGCTCGGGGTCGGTCGCGCTCAGCGTGTGCACCAGCGTCACCCCTTCGAGAATGCTGGCTGTAGTCGCCGAGGTGATGGACGGCGGGGTGTTGGTGGCCGCGCCGCCGAACACCGTCAGGCTGTTGATGTTGGACGCCGCCGGGTCGCTGGCGTCGGTGAGCCCGATGTCCGAGCCGTCGAACAGCAGTTGCCCGGTGGCCACCGTGCCGCCGTTCTGCTCGGTGCGCGTCACGGTGAGCGCCACCACGTCGAAGCTGTCCTGCGCCACGCCGGCATAGGTGTCGATGCCGTTGACCGCCACCAGCAGGGTGCCGGCCGCCAGTGTGGTGCCGTTGAAGGCGGTGGCCTGGGTCAACAGGTGCAGGCCCTGGATCTGGAACGGATCGGTGGGTGCGTTGTTCAACCCCAGTGTGTAGCCGTTGACCAGCAGCTGCGTATCGGTGGTCTGTGTCGCCGCTCCAGCACCGGTGCCGATTACGGTGGTGGTGTAGATGTTGTTGTGGATCGCCTTGGTCGAATGCGACAACACGATGGTGCCGGCCGGCAACACGGTGCCGCCTACGGTGGTGTCGGTCTCGACGATGCTGATCGCGTGCACGTTGTACGGCGGTGTGCCGACTGTCGGTGCGGCGTCGTGGATGCCGTTGTCGAGCAGCATGAAATAGGTGCCGCTTGCATAGTTGCCGGCCACGCTGGGACGGAACACGACGACGTCACGGCGGTCCACCACCAGCGCACCCCCGTTCAATGCCACGGTCGCCGGTGCCCCGCCCGGGTCCAGCACCATGACCAGGTCGCCCGGGTTCAGGGTGAACTGCGTGCCGGTGGTGCCGAGCGTCAATGTCGACTGCACATAGTGCAGCCCGCGCATCGGCACCGGCGCGCTGAATCCGGCCAGCATGTTGACCGTGCCGCTGGTGGTGCCGGCATTGATGTCGAAGGTGTCGCCGGCATCGCCGAACTGCACGATCTGCCCGGCCGCCCATGCGGTGCCACCGGCGCTGACCACCGCACCGGCCGTGCTGAACCAGAGCTGGCCCGCGACCGTGCCGGTAGCGGTCACGTTGATGCCCAGCGTGCGTTGCACAGGGTCGAGGTCGACGCCGCCATTGGCCGTGCCACCGCTGTCGCGCACCTGGAACGCGATGCTGGCGTAGTTGTTGCCGCTGGCGCCAGCCAGGGGCGTGAAAACCAGGCTGCCGGCGTCGAGCTGCGCCACGTTCACTTCGGTTGCGCTGGCGATGGCGCTGCCTGCCAGCCGCAACGTGCCGGCCACACTGGGCGGCTGCAGCAGCACCGAGGCAAAGCTGTTGCTCTCGCCGTGGGTATCGGCAAATCCGAAATCGGCCCGGGTCAGCGTGCGGCTGGTGTCCTGGCCGGTGGTCACGGTATTGCTGGCGCCGACCGGTGCGTCGTTGACCGACAGCACCGAGGTCGAGGTCACGACCGTTGCGGCGCTGAACGCCGTGGCGCCGCCGAAGCTGCTGGCGTTGACGGTCGCGCCGGAACTGACGGCGACCGAATTGTCGACCAGCCGCACCGACAGGTTGTTGGGTGTGCCGTTGTAGTCGGCGGCGGCCATGAAACGCAGCCGGTCGGCCGGGCCAAGCGAGAGCGAGCTGGTGTCCGAGATGAATCCGAAATTGGCCCAGCTGCTGCCGGCATCGATCGAATACTGCCAGCGGCCCTCGCCGGCGTCGACCGATTGGCCACGCACCACGATGCCAGTGAGCGACCCCGCGTCGGCGGCGTCGCTGAAGTTGCCCGCGAACAGCGCACCCACGGTGGCACCGGTGGGCGACAGGGTGTCTTCGGCGACCGCCAGCAGGCTGGCCCCGCCGCTGGCGATCGGTGCGTCATTGATCGCCGTGACGCTCAGCGCCGCGGACGCGCCGGCAAGGCTGAAGGCCGTGCTGCCACCGCCGGTGGCGGCATCGGCGGTGAGGCCGACCGTGCCGCTGGTCTGGTCCCAAGCCTGGAACGTGATGCCTGCGGCCAGCGTGCCGTTCCAGTTGGCGTTGGGCACGAAGCGCACCAGTGTGCCGGCATCGGCGGCCAGCAAGCGCGCGCTACCCGTCGCTGGCGTGCCGAATGCGCTCCACAGGCCACCGCCATCGCTGCTGTACTGCCACGCCCCGTTGCTGTTGTCCACTGCCGTCACCGCAATGCCCGACAGCGCACTGGCGTCGGCGTCGCTCACCTGGCCGGCGATCAACACCGACACCAGTGTGCCAGGATTGCCGCCATCGTCTTCGTTGATGGGGGACAACGCATTGGCACCCGCCAGCACCGGCGCGTTATTTGGCGAGGTCACAAGGCGGTTGGCGCCGAATTCGGAGCTATTGCCGGCGACATCGGTCGCAGTGGCCGTCAGCGTAGCGCCCACGCTGACCCCGGCCACCGTGAGGCTGCCGCTGAAGTTGCCGCTGGCATCGGCCGTCAGGCTGCCGAGGTAGGTCTTGCCTTCGCCGTAACCGCTGGCGTCGGGCGCGGCCACGAACACCTCGATCCGCGCGCCGGCAAACAGGGCCTGGCCGGCTGCGCTGCCGACATAACCGTCGACCGTCAAAGTGCCGCCATTGAGCACAGCGCCACGCAACACCGGCGCGTCGCTGAGCAGGTTGGGCGACCCTGCCGTCTGCGCGCCGTCGTTGGGCGTGAGCCCATCGTTGCCAAGGTCGATGCCCAATGTGGTATTGCCGTAGATCGAATTGCCCAGCACCCGGTTGGCGCTGCCAGTGCCGGCGATCACCACGCCGGCCGCGCCCGAATTGGCAATCAGGTTGCCCGCTCCGGCTGCCGTTCCGCCGACGGTGTAGTTTGCCGTGTCCTTCAAAAAGATGCCGTTGCGCGCGTTGGGTAGTGCGACCGTGCCGCTGGCGTCGGTGCCGATGCGGTTGCCCGCAATCGTTCCACCGCTGCCGCCATTGATGAGAATGCCGTCGCTGTTGCCGGTCAGGTTGTGACCGGCGATGACGTTGCCTGCGCCAGCCGCGCTGCCACCGATGGTGGTGGCCGTGGCGTTGCTGCCACTGACGATGCCCTTGTCGGCGTTGCCCAGCGCGGCGGTGCCGGCGGCGTTCAGGCCGATGTAGTTGCCCTGGATGATGTTGCCGGTCGCACTGGCGCGCCACAGGTCGATGCCGGACCAGCCGTTGCCCGAAATCACGTTGCGGTCGGCCGCCGTGGTGCCGCCGATGGTGTTGTTGGCCGATTCGATGTAGATGCCATCCTTGTTGTTGCCGGCGGCCGCGGTACCGGAGGCCGAAAGGCCGATGTAGTTGCCGGCGATCAGGTTGTTGCCGCCCCCGGTCAGCGCGATGCCACCGTTCCTGAACTGGTTGATCACCAGGCCACGCACCGTCGACCCGCCACCCGTGATGGACAGCCCGAAGGCCGAGCCGCCGGCGCCGCTGCCGTTGAGCTCGATCAACGGCGCACCGTTCCAGCCGCCCTGGCTGGTGCCGTCGATCACCAGCGCCTGCGTGATGTCGGGCAATGCGCTGCCGAGGTTGATCGTCTGCAATCCGCCGGCGCCGATCGAGAACAGAATCCGGTCGGCCCCACCGGCCGTATTGGCGGTGTTGTTGGCCGCGGTGATTGCCTCGCGCAGCGAGACTTTGCCGTCGGCGCCGCGGTTGGCGAGCAGGGCTCCGATCGAGCTGACGTCGCCGTTGATCAGGTCGTTGGCAGTGTCCACGATCAGCGTCGACGCCAGGTTGAACGACACGGCAAAACCATCGGTGGCGCCGGCGAAACTGGTGTCGGCGCCACCGGCGCGCGCAATTCCGGTGGCCGAGGCGCTGGTGCCGGCCAGCACCACCTTGCCGCCGCCGAGCGCCAATGCATTGACGGCGTCGTCGCCGGTGCCGCCGAGGTAACTGCGGTAGACCAGGTCGGCACTGCCGGCGCCGGCGGGATTGAGGATGGCGAGGAACCCGTCCGTCAGCCCGCCGTTGCTGGCCTGGGCGCGATCGGCGGTGACTGTCAGGCCGGTCGAGTCGGTGCTGCCGGCAACGAATATCTGGCCCGCGGCATCGACCGCGATCGCGCGGCCGACGTCGTCGCCGTTGCCGCTCAGGTAGCTGGCGTATACGCGGGTTGCGCTGCCGCTCAAGGCCGGGTCGAACACCGCCACGAAAGCCTCGAGGCTGTTGTTGAAGCTGGTCTGGAATGCGCCGCTGGTGGTGGCCAGGTTGCCCGAGTCGGTGTCGCCCGTGATGTAGATCCTGCCCCCCGGGCCGTAGGTGATGGCGCGGCCGGTGTCGGTCTCGTTGCCGCCGAACAGGGTGCCATAGACCACCGCGTTGCCGGCGGCATTGAGCTGGAACACATAGGCGTCGTGGTTGTTGCCCAGCGAGGTGTCGAAGGCGTTGACGAGGCTGGCGCCCAGGTTGGTCGACTCGGTGTGGCCGGTGATCGCCGCCCGGCCACTGCCGTCCACGGCAATCGCCAGGCCGGTGTCGGCGCCGTTGCCGGCGATGGTGAAGCTGTACAGTGCCGCGCTGCCGGCGGCGTTGAACTTGGCGACATTGATGTCGGTGGCAATGCCGGTGCCGACTGTGGCCACGAGGTAGGCCTGGCCGCTGGCGTCTACCGCGATGCCGTTGCCCTGGTCAGAAAGGCCGGTCGAGACTACGCGCGCGTACAGCAGGCTGCTGCCGTCGGCGCTGAGCTTGGCGGCGAAGGCATCCGTGCCGGTGCTGACGCTGCCGTAGAACAGCGGCGAATTGGTGGTTCCGGCGATGTAGGCCTGGCCGGCGGCGTCGACCGCGATCGCGTTGGCGCTGTCGGAGGCGACGCCACCGATGTAGGTGGTGTAGACCACGCTCGCGAGGTCGGCCGACAGCTTGACCACCACGGCGTCGCCGTTGTCGCTGCCTGCCAGGTAGACCGTGCCATCAGCACCCACCGCCACACCGCGCATCTGCTCGGCGCCGGCGTCGCCGAAATAGGTGCCATAAGCCAATGTCGGGTCGATCACCAGCGCGCGGATGTGGTCGTAGGCGCCGACCTCGAAACCGACGCTGCCGTCGGCCGCCAGCCGGTAGCGGCTGACCACAACCTCGCGGCCGTTGGCGCCGTCCTGGTAACTGACCGGTGCGTGGAAGGCCACTGTGCCACCGCCGGCCAGCGTGAGTTGCAGCGCGCCTTCGGCGTCGATGGCCACCTGCACGGCGCCATCGAAACGCAGCGCGATCTGCCGCCAGTCGGCGCCGGCGCCGACGATGAAGTCGTATTCCACCTGCTGGCCCGATCCGTAATAACGCAGGTCGATGCCGTCGTAGACGCCTTCGTAACGCACCGCGGCGTGGTTTTCGACGTTCTGCAGCCTCTGCCCGGGCGCGCCTACAAGGTAGTTGGTACGCGAGGTGACCGCGCCTTCGGCCAGCGCCACCGGGTCGGGCGCGGCGCCCACCAGCGCCATGTGCAGCGTGGCGCTGGCCGCGCCGTCGTGTAATTGCAGCGTGGCATTGCCGTCCTGCAGCGCCAGGGCATAACCGGCACCACGCGCGATGAAGTCGATGCCGGCAGCCGCCTGGCCGACGTTGGTCTCGAAGTTGAGCGGCGGGTGGCCGGATTGCCGCAACACGGCCGCCACAGCCGGTGCAGTGGCCGCGTTGTCAACCACCATGTCGACGGTGGCACCGGTCAGCGCGGCCAGGTCTGCCTGCAATGCTGCGGCGCCGTTGGTGGCGGCGCTGACCACGGCAGACGCCGCTTGCCGGTGCAGCACCAGGTGGCCGTCGGCGCCGATGGCGTCGCCCCAGCCGGCCACCTCGGCGGCGCGGGCCAGCAGGGTGCCGGCATCGAACGGCGTGTCTCCCAGCCGCAGCGTGCCGCTGCTGCCGTCCGGCAGCAGGTGCACCGCGGTCAGGTCATGGCGGCTGGCCAGCGTTGCGCTGATGCGCGCCAGGCCGTCCTCGCCCGCGCCGATAGTCACCACCTCGTCGCCGCTCGCCCATCCCGCTGGCGCACCGGCGGCCGCGCGCGCGTCGACAAACACGACTTGCCGTTGCGTCGCGAGCGCTGCAACCGTGGCCTGGGGCTGGGTCAGCAATTCGAGCCGTTGTTCGACCACACCAGCGCTGCCATCGGCGAGCAGGCCGGCCAGCACCAGGTCGGCCGAATGCAGGATGCGGTCCTCCATGGCCTCGGCCAGCGGGCGCGGGCACTGGCAGGTCATTCGCATCACACCGGGTCGGGAATTCCGCGAACGGGTCAGAGCGGGGTGCGTTTGGGCGCGGTCGGGCCGGCCCGGTCGGCGGCGGTGGGCGCGAACCTGGCGCCAGCCGCGGCCGGCACAGCCGGGGCGCCGGCGACTGCCGGGAGGTCGGCCTTGCAGCGCAGGCCGGCCGGCAGCCGGTAGTTCGGGTTGGGCAGGCTGAGGCGCACGCGAAAGCTGTTGCTTGCCGCATCGAGCACGCGGTCGACATGGCGCACCGTGGCGGTCACCGCGTCCACGCCGGGCAGTTCGGGCCGGATGGTCACGCGGTCGCCCGGCGCCAATGTGCCGTATTGCGCCGTGGGCACCATCAGTTCCACGCGCAGCGGGTCGATCACTGCCACCCGCATCAGCGGGCGCTCCTCGACCCGTTCGCCGGGGTTGACGAAACGCTCCACCACCACGCCGGCAAACGGGCTGCGCAGGGTACGCAGCGCGAGTTGTGCCTGGGCCACGCGGTGTTCCTCGACCCACACGCGCTGCTGCCCCTGCACCTGGTTGAGCTTCTGTTTTGCCACTTCGGCCTCGCCGCGCGCCTGTTCGGCGGCCTGGTCGGACACGAAGTTCTGCGCCACCAGCGCCTGTGCGCGACGCACCTTCTGTTCGGCCAGGTCCAGGCTGGCCTTGGCCGCGAGCACGTCGGCGTCGACCAGGGAACGGGTACCTGCGGCCGCCGCGTTGGCGCGCTCCACGTCGGCGCGCAGTGTCAGCAATGGCTGGCCCGCCACGACCGTGTCGCCTCGCTCGACATTGAAGCGCTCGACCAGGCCCACGACCTGCGAGCCGATGTCGGCCACGCGGTCGGGTTCGATCAGGCAACCCAGCGGTTTGGGTGCCGCCGAAGCGGGCGGCGGCGCGGCCGTGAGGCTCGCCGGCGCCAGCAGCGCAACCAGCGCAACCAGCGCAAGCAGCAGGCTGGCGCCGCCGGTGGCGGTTGGCGCCAGCGCCCGGGCGCACGCTGCGCGCGCAGCCGCCAGGCTGGTGTTTTGGTACTGCAAGCTCATAGGTGAATCCATCTGTGTGGTCCGGGTCGGCGGCCAGCCGAAGGTCGCGCAAAACCGGAAAATATCTCTAAAACCGCTTAAAAAGCCCAATACATCTCTCAATTTATTTCATCTGCGCGCGCACCACCGAAACAGCAAGAGCCACCAGCGTGCCGGCAGCGGCCAGTTTCGTGCATTTCAGGCTATTGGCAGCCCATGTCCTGCGCAATTTATCGGCACAAATTGGCGGCTCTTGAGGCTTTTGAGGCTTTTGCATACCCGCGTCCGGCCCGGGCGGCCCGGCTGGCAGTTCACGCGTGATCGGTTGGTGGATTACGCACTCAGACCAAATGGTGTTCGATCGACAAGATCCGTTCGGGCTGAGCTTGGCCGGTCCAGAACCGGTCGAAGGGTCAAAGCCCGTCGGCCCTTCGACAAGCTCAGGGCAAACGGCTCACACTCGGCCCTTCGACAAGCTCAGGGCAAACGGATCACACTCGGCCCTTCGACAAGCTCGGGGCAAACGGCTCACACTCGGCTCTTCGACAAGCTCAGGGCGAACGGCTCACACTCGGCCCTTCGACAAGCTCAGGGCGAACGGCTCAGATTCCTGTCTTTGAACGCCAAGGCGTATCTGGCGCTCAGGCCGGCGCGCCGGCGAACGCCAGGCGGCGCTCCCAAAACAGGTCCTGTTCGAGCAGGATGTGGCGCAGCACGGCGCGGCGGCTCTCCTCGCGCCATTGCGCCCAGCGCCTGGGGGCCAGCGCGATCCAGCCCGGCACACGCAGCGCCGGCGGGTCGCCGTCGGCACAGCGGGCGCAAAGCAACGGCGCCGCGGCCGGGCCGGAATAACCGTCGAAGGACCACACCTCGGCGCTGCCGGGGTCGCCGTGGCGCGCGGCGCGCCCGGCGAGCTGGCGGTCGAGCCGGCGCGACGCGTTGTGCTGGCACGACAACACATGCAGCCCGCCGGCCGCGTGCGCCGCTGCGTCGAGCGCGATATCGGTGCCGCGCCCGGCCATGCGGGTGGCCACCGTCACGCGGCCGCCGCAGCCGGCCTCGGAGATGATCGCCGCTTCGTCCGCATCGTGCAGCGCGTTGAGCACGCGGTGCGTGATGCCGCGTGCATGCAGCAGTTGCGACAGCCGCTCGGAGTCGGCCACGCTGTCGGTGCCCACGAGCACCGGCCGGCCGGCCGCGCTCAACGCGCCGATGCGACCGACCATGGCGTCGAACATGGCCTGTGCGGTGCCGAAGCGGCGCGGGGGCAAGTCCAGGCGCCGGCCCGGCAGGTGCAGCGGGATGGTGAGCACGCGGGCGCCGTAGACGGAACCGAGTTCGCGCCGCGCGTCGCGCAAGGTGCCGCTGATGCCGCACAACCTCCAGTAGCGCTGGAAGAAGCGCTGGAACGTGGTCTGGGCCACGGTCTCGGTCTCGGGCGCCGGGCTCAGGCCCTCCTTGAGCGCGACCACGGTGTGCAGCCCGCGCGACCAGACCCGGCCCGGCGCCACGCGCCCGGTCACCTCGTCGAGCAGTTCGATGGCGCCATCGCGCACCACGTAATGCGTATTGCGGTGGTAGGCGTGCAGGCCGGCCAGCGCCATCAGCACCGCTTCGCGCCGGTAACGCGGCCGTTGCCACGGACCGCCCAGGGGCTTGGCCAGCAGCGCCAGCCGCAGCTCACCGGCGGCCGTCAGCGTGGCGGCCCGGTCGGCCTCGTGCAGCAAAAAATCCGGCCCCGCGGCGAGCTGGCGCGCCAGCGCCAGTGCCTGCCACAGGAAGGCGCGCCGCGCCGCATGCGGCACGCTGCGCGACAGGATCAGCGGCACCTCGGCCTCGTCGAGCAGGATGCTGTCGGCCTCGTCGAGCAGCGCCATGCACAGGCCGCGCATCAGGGGCGACACCGGGCCCTGGCCGCCCACCGTGGCGGCGATACGTTCGAGTTCCCGCGTGCCGGCCATGGCCTGGCGGTCGCGCAGGAAGTCGAACGCCAGTTCCTTGGCGGTCGCATAGACGATGTCGTGCCGGTACACCGCGCGGCGCGCCGCGTCGGCGTCGGCGTCGGCGTCGGCGTCGGCGCCTGCGTCGCAGAGCGAGAGCGCGGCCGCGCGCAGACCCAGCGCGCCGAACAGGGGCGCCATCTGGGCCGCGTCGCGCGCGGCCAGGTATTCATTGGCCGTCACCACGTGCACCGGCACACCGGCCAGGGCGGCCACCGCCGCCGCCAGCGCGATCGCCAGCGTCTTGCCCTCGCCGGTAGCCATCTCGGCCATGCGGTTGTCGAGCAGCGCCGCCGCCGCCAGCCGCTGCGAGGCGCGTGGTGTCTGGCCCAGCAACTCGGTGGCGCAGGCACAGGCGAGACCCAGCGCCTGCGCGAGGGGCGCGCCGTGCAGGCCGTCGCGGCGCAGCGTGGCGCGCAGCGCATGTAATGCGGCCACGCGCGCCGGCCGATCGAGCCGCTGCCATGCCTCGGCATGCGCCAGTGCGCCATGCGCCGCCTGCCGGCATGTTGCCAGTGCACTGCGCAGGCGCTGCCGGCGCCAGGGTGGCGCCAGGTCGTCGACCGGGCGCATTGGGTAACTGCCCCAGACCGGGCCGGGCAGCGGGAGCAGGTGCGCCAGTTCGTGCATTGCCCGCCAGTCTTCAGAACTGCGGGTTGAAGCGGCGCAGCACCTGCTGGTGCAGCGCGCGGCTGAGTTGCACCACCAAGGGAGCGTAACCCTCATCGAAACGCACCCAGGCGCGTTCGCCGATGCGGTCGATGCCGGCGCCGGCCGGGGCATCGAGGTGCACGTCGAGCAGCACCACCGGTTGCGTCGGCTTGAGGTCCTCCGGGTCCTGCGGGTCGGTCGGCACACCGCCGCCATGGCGCTGGCTCAGTGCCGCGCTGGGCAGCCGCGACACGGCAGCCACGCTGTCGCGCAGCAACTTGGCCGGGCGCGCAGTGTCGGGCGAACCGGCGAGCCGCACGCTGACCGCGCCTTGAAGCTGGCGCAGGTCGCGTGCGTCGCCCTCGGGCAGCGCGACGCGCACGGTGGCACGGGCGTCGGTGATCACCTGGCCGAGCAGGCTGCCGCGGCGCACGAATTGCCCCGGCAGGTCGGCAGCGCCAGGCAGCGCCAGGCGCCCGTCGGCGCCGGCGCGCACCGACAGCGCGGCCACACGTTCGGCCAGGCGGGCGAGTTCGAGCTGCGCGGCCGCCAGCTCGGCGCGCGCGTTGCCGGTCGACGCGCCGCCACCGGGCAAGGCGTCGAACAGCGTGACTTCCAGCGCCGCCACACGCGCGAGCTGGCGCGTATGGCTCGAGCGCAGTTGCGTATTGTCGAGTTGCAGCACCGCATCACCGGTGCGCACGACCGCAGCGTCGTGCACGAACACCGCCTCCACGATGCCGGCCTCGTCGGCGCGCAGCTGGGCCTGGTCGGGTGGCCACACCACGCCCTGCACCAGCGTGCGCTGCGGCCACGGCGCCAGCAGCACCAGCAGCACGGCCGCCGTGCCGCCGAGCGCCAGCCAGCGCCAGCGCCGCGTGGTGCCGTGTTGCGCCAGCGCGGCGCGGCGCAGTTGCCCGAGCAGCCGCGCGATCGGGCGCAGCAGCAGCTGCCACGCCAGCACCAGCGCGCAGGCCAGGCCGAGCGCCAGCGACAACTGGCCCAGCCAGGCCACCGCGAGTGCCGCGACGACCAGCCCATACGACCAGGCCAGCGGCGCGTAGGCCGCCAGCCAGGGGGTCTCGCCGCGCGCCACCGCCATCGCTTCGGCGCCGCGCAGGCCCAGCAGCCGGCGGCGCAACATATCGAGCCACCATTGCCGGCTGCGCGGCGCGAGGTTGGGCAGCCCGGCTGCGTCGCTCAGGATGTAGTAGCCGTCCAGGCGCTGCAGTGGGTTGGCGTTGAACACCAGCGTCGAGATGCCGGCGATGACGAGGGTCACGAACGCGCCGTCGCGCAGCAGCCCGTCGCCGAGCCACAACCACAGCGGCAGCGCCAGCGCCGCCAGCGCCAGTTCGGCCATGATGCCGGCGGCGCCGACCGCGATGCGGTGGCGCCGCCGCACGAATGCCGAGGCCGCCGAGGCGTCGACATAGGGCACCGGCATCAGCAGCATCAGCGTGACGCCGGCCTCGCGCACCTGCCCGCCCCAGCGGCGCACCGCCAGCCCGTGCGCGAGCTCGTGCAGCAGCTTGATCGGCACATACAGCAGCGCCGCCAGCAGCGCGAAGCGCGGCGTGGCGAGCCACAACTGGCCGTGCGCCCACAGGCGCGGCCCGTGCTGCAGCACCAGCAGCGACAGCAGCACCACCGCCGCGACCCAGGCCACCAGCGCCGCGCGCGAGAACAGCACGCGCTGCAGCGGCCGCAGCCGCTCGAGCAGGGCCGTCGGGTTGCCCAGCGGCACGCGCCAGGCCAGCAGGTTGTTGCGGCCCCTGGGCCGCGCCACCTGCTCGAGGTGCGGCAGCAGGACGTCGAAATCCGCCGCGCGGTCGAACTGCACCAGTGCCGCTTCGCGCAGCTGCGCCAGCAGGTCGATCACTTCGTCCTGGGTCGCCGACTCCTGGGCATGCTGCAGCGAGCGGTCCCACAGCTGCTGCACCGTGCGCCGGCCATCCAGCCGCGCGGCAATGGCGTAGGCGGCGGCATTGAGCCGCACGCTGCGACCACGCGCCGGCTCCACCAGCAGGTACCAGTTCTCGCCGCGCACGCGCTGGCGTTGCAGCCGCAGCTGCGCCGACAGCCGGGGCTTGAGGCCGGCCACCCGGTACCAGCGCGCGCTGTGTACGGCGCTCATCCGAGCCAGGACCAGTAGGCCAGCCGGATGCGGTCGAACGTGTGGCGCGTCCAGGCCCACAGCGGCGGCATGCGCCCGACCACCAGCTCGGCGCGCCCCAGCAACCCGGGACGCAGCTCGGCCATCGGGTCGCTCAGGCGGGCCTCGACCTCGAACACGTTGCGCCCCTCGACGACACGGGCCAACGGCGTCAAACGTTCGACCACGATGTCCTGCCGGTCCCACGGCAGCGACGACAGCGCCAGCCGCCCGGCCTGCCCCTGGCGCACGTGCGCAATATCGACCTCGTCGATTTCCACTATCACGCGGTAGTGGTCGGTGCTGGCCAGGGTCAGCAGCGCATCGCCCTGGCGCACCGGCGCGCCGATCGACTGGCTCAGGTCGCCCTGCACCACCAACGCGTCGAACGGCGCCGTCACGCGCCCGCGCGCCAGCTGGTCTTCGACCAGCGCCAGCTGGGCCTGCGCCTCGGCGACACGCGCCATGCTGGTGGCGGCGCCGACGCGGTCCGACTTGGCCATCGCGCCGGCGTAGGCGTTCTCGTGTTGCGCCAGCTGGCTGGACCAGCGCTCGCGCTCGAGCAGCAGGTCGCCTTCGACCAGGTCCACCAGCGCGGCGCCGGCCTTGACCCGGTCGCCCGGCCGCACATGGGCCGCCTTCAGGAAACCGTCGGTCGGCGCGGAGACCACACGCTGCAGCCCGCCTTCGACGCGCGCCCGCCCGCCGACCGCGTATTCGAGCGGCGCCACGGCAAGGAACAGCCACACCAGCGCGCCGGCGGTCAGCGCGCGGCGCGTGCCGCGTTTTCCTGGCTGGCGCAGCGCCTCCCAGCCGTGCGCCAGCGAACGCCACGCGCGCTGGTGCCAGGGTTGGGTGGCGTGGTGGATCCAGCGC
>JANMYG010000592.1:0-3234 GCA_031381865.1 Betaproteobacteria bacterium
CACCGGTCACCTGATCCTGACCGGCGCGCTGCTCGGGCTGGACGACGCCAAGGGCAAGGTGTTCGATATCGCGATCCAGACCGGCGCGATCCTGGCGGTGATCATCGTCTACTGGCAAAAGATCCGCGACACCGTGGTGGCGCTGCCGACACAGCAGCAGGCGCGGCGCTTCGCGCTCAACGTGGCGATCGCGTTCCTGCCGGCCGTGGTGCTGGGCCTGCTGTTCGGCAAGGCCATCAAGGCCCACCTGTTCACGCCGGTCGTGGTGGCGAGCGCGTTCATCGTGGGTGGCTTCATCATCCTGTGGGCGGAGCGCCGGCAAAGCCAGTCCGCGACGGCGCCGCGCATCCTGGACGTCGACGCCATGGCGCCGATGGACGCGCTCAAGGTGGGCCTGGTGCAGTGCCTGGCGATGATTCCGGGCACCAGCCGCAGCGGCGCCACGATCATCGGCGCCATGCTGCTGGGCCTGTCGCGCAAGGCGGCGACCGACTTTTCCTTCTACCTCGCGATTCCGACCCTGATCGGCGCCGGCGTCTACAGCCTGTACAAGGAGCGCGCCCTGCTGGCCGCCGGCGACGTGCCGATGTTCGCCGTGGGCCTGCTGTTTTCCTTCGTCAGTGCCTGGTTGTGCATCCGCTGGCTGCTGCGTTACATCGCGACCCACACCTTCGTCGGATTTGCCTGGTACCGCATCGCCTTCGGCATCGTGGTGCTGGCGACGGCCTGGAGTGGTGTGGTGACCTGGGCCGACTGAATACCGATCGCGTTACTCGAGGCTTTGCAGGTTCAGCAACGCCGCTTCGATCGCCGCCGCGGTGACAGCCGGTTGCTCCATCGGGAACAGGTGGCTGCCGTCGACCATGCTGATGCGCCCGCGCGTGAGGTGTTCGGTCATCGCCATGCCGACCTGTTGCATTTCGCGCGAATGTGTTCCGCCGATGAATGCGGCCGGGCACTTGAGCGGGTGGCGGCGCAGCAGCCGGTCCAGGTTGTCGGGCAGCGTGTTGTAGATGGCGGTTTCCACATCGCGGTCGAAACTCAGCACGCGTTGGCCGTCTTCGTCGTGGGTGCCGTGGTGCACATAGTCGCGCAGCACCTGCGCGTCCCAGCGCGCGAAGGCCTTCTTGGAACGAAAGTATTCAAGTGCCGCGTCCACGCTGTCCCAGTTGTTGCGCCGGCGCCGGCTCACCGCGCCGGGCGAGACCGACCCGACCATCTGCGCGCCCTTGATGACACCCAGCGTGGTGGCGCGCCACCCGCCCAGCAACGGGGCGTCGATCAACAACACGCCGCGCGCGAGTTCGGGCTGGCGCGCGGCCGCCATCACGCTCAGGAAACCGCCCAGCGAGTGCCCCACCAGGAACGCCGGTTCGCCGGCTTTTTGCGTTTCGGCGGCCGTGAAATCGACCAGCTGCTGCACCAGGTGCGGCCAGTTGTTGGTGGCGGGGTACTGCGGCGCGTGGCCGAATTTCTCGACCGCACGCACCTTGAAGCCGCGCGCGCGCAGGTGCCGGAACAGGACGCGGTAGGTGCTGGCCGGAAAACTGTTGGCGTGCGAAAAAATGACCAGCGCCATCAGATCAGCTTTTCCTGCGGCGTGGTGATCTTCTTCAGCGGCTTGTGGCGTTGCGCCTCGACCATCAGCGGCACATCGGTCTGCTCGCCTTTCCACATCGGGTCTTCGATGCTGTCGAACACCTCGCGCAGCTTCTTGCCCCAGTTGTTGTGCATCATCTTGAAGTAGGGGTTGTTCTCGTCGATGCACACGACCTTGTCGGTCTGGAAACTGTTGACCTCGTACACCACCAGGTCCAGCGGCAGGCCGACCGAAAGGTTCGACTTGAGCGTCGAGTCCATCGACACCAGCGCGCATTTGGCCGCCTCGTCGAGTGGCGTGTCGGGCGTGATGACGCGGTCGAGCACCGGCTTGCCGTATTTGGACTCGCCGACCTGGAAATACGGTGTCTCGGGCGTGGCCTCGATGAAGTTGCCGGCCGAATAGACCTGGAACAGGCGCATCGCCTCGCCCTGGATCTGGCCGCCGAAGATCAGTGACACGTTGAAATCGACTCCGGAATGCTGCAGCGAGGCCGCGTCGCGGTCGTGCACGTGGCGGATCGCCGAACCCAGCACACGCGCCGCGTCGAACATGCTCTTGGCGTTCCAGATCGTGACCGCTTCACTGTCGGAGTGCTCCTTGAGTTGCTCGATCTGCAGGATCTCGCGCACTGACTGCGAGATGCTCAGGTTGCCGGCCGACAGCAGCACCATGAAGCGGTCGTTGGGCCGTTCGTAGACGATCATCTTGCGAAAGGTACTGATCTGGTCGAGTCCGGCGTTGGTGCGCGAGTCGGACAGGAACACCAGGCCGGCGTTGAGTTTGATGGCGACGCAGTAGGTCATGGAAGGGCTTGGCGAATCATTGGCAATTGGTGGATCAGCTCGGGCAAGGCGGTCTGGGCGGTTTCCCTTACGGTATCGACGTTGATTTCGAAGTAACCGTGGGAGATGCGGTTGCGCATCCCCTTCACGCCGCGCCATGGGTCGACGTAGTCCGCGACTCGATTTGCCGTCATACCGGCCGCGCCTCGGCAAGCACCTTGTCCCGGAACTTGGCCGGAAGGTCACCCGGAGTGAGGAGGTCGACGCGCACGCCAAGTAACTCTTCCAACTCGACCTGAAGGCCTCCAAGGTCGAACAAGGTCGCACCAGGGAGTGGATCGACCAACAGATCGATGTCGCTCCCATCGTGGTCGTCGCCATGAATTACCGAGCCGAAGACGCGCGGATTGACGGTGCGAAATCGCGCCACCGCGGCACGAATTGCATCTCTCTGAAGGTCCAGCGATGTAGAAGGTTTCACGGCGTCTAAAGCAATGGGGAGTCAACCGGATCGTAGCCCATCGGCAATCGAAACACGTTGATGGCCGACATATGCGCCGCGAAAAAGCCGACGTTGCGCGCCAGACGAGGCGCTGGCCCCGAACCCGTCGATGTCGACCCTGTGGTCCACACCCTCATTGCCGTGAAGGTTCAAGAAGCACCTTACCGTGCGTCGCCCAGCTTCTTGAGCTGGTACAACGCATCCAGCGCCTCGCGCGGGCTCAAAGCATCCGGGTTGACCGCCGCGAGCGCCGCTTCCACGGCACTCGGCGCGGCCTGCTGCGCCTGCGGCGGCGGCGCAAACAGGTCCACCTGTGCCCGGCTCGCCGACGCGTTGTGCTCCAGCGC
>JANMYG010000626.1:0-1880 GCA_031381865.1 Betaproteobacteria bacterium
CGATATCGCCGTGCTCGACGGCGCCACCGGCACCGAGCTGCAGCGCCGCGGCGTGCCGATGGACCCGGCGAGCTGGAGCGGGCGCGCCACGCTGGGCAACGACCTGGTGCTGCAGGCCATCCATGGCGACTACATCCGCGCCGGTGCACGCGTGGTCACCGCCAATACCTTCGCCGCCTCGCCCCTGCTGCTCAAGGCCGCGGGCCTGGCCCACCGCTCCGGTGAAATCATCGAGCGCGCGGTGGCTGCCGCGCGCGCGGCGCGCGACACCACACCGGGCGCACAGGACGTGGTGGTGGCCGGTTCGCTGTCGCACATGGTTCCGGTGGCGGCCGGCACCGCGGTGGTCGACCCCGGCCGGGTGCCTTCGCCAGCCGAGATCGGCGACGCGTTGCACGCGGTCGCCGCCGGCCTCAAGAGCGCCGGTTGCGAACTCATCATCCTGGAGATGATGTACGAGCCCGGCCGCGTGAAGCTCGCGCTCGATGCGGCGCTCGCGACCGGGCTGCCGGTGTGGTTCGGCCTCAGCGCGCGCCGGGGCGCGGCCGGCAATGCCGTGAGTTTTCATGCCTTCGAAGAGCTGCCGATCAGCAGCGTCGCCGAGCTGATTCCCGAGCGCGGAGTCGACGTGGCGGGTGTGATGCATACCGGTGCCGAGATGGTGTTGCCGGCGCTCGACCAGCTGCGTGCGCACTTCAAGGGCCCGCTGATGGCCTACCCCGATTCGGGCTACTTCGAGATGCCCGACTGGCGCTTCGTCGACATCATCTTGCCGGCGCGGTTCCAGGAATTTTGTGTCGACTGGATGCGTGCCGGCGTGTTGCTGGTCGGCGGCTGCTGCGGGCTGGGTGTGGAGCACATCGAAGCCGCCAGCCGGGCACGCGCGATCGTCTTGGCCGAGCGCGGGCGCGCTGCGGCTGCGGCCTGAGCACGCGCCTTCACCCCACGCACCGAGGCCGGCATGCCCACGCACACACTCGAACCGCTGCGCCATGTGCGGGCCGGTCTACTCGACATCGCGCTGCACCAGAGCGGACCGGCAGACGGGCCGCCGGTGTTCCTGATGCACGGCTTTCCGTATGACATCCACGCCTACGCCGAGGTGGCGCCGCTGCTGGCCGCGCAGGGTTGCCGTGTCCACGTGCCGTACCTGCGCGGCTTCGGCGCGACGCGTTTCCTGAGCGACGCCACGCCGCGCTCGGGCGAGCAGGCGGCCCTGGGTGCCGACCTGCTGGCGTTGATGGACGCGCTGGATGTTCCACGCGCTGTACTGGCCGGCTACGACTGGGGCGGTCGGGCCGCCTGCGTGGTTGCGGCGCTGTGGCCCGCGCGCTGTGCCGGCCTGGTCTCGTTCAACAGCTACAACATCCAGCACATCGCCAGCGCGATGCAGCCCGACACGCCCGAGAACGAACACCGCCTGTGGTACCAGTACTACTTCCACAGCGAGCGGGGCCGCGCCGGCCTGTTGGCCGACCGGCGCGCGTTGTGCCGGCTGTTGTGGCGCTTGTGGTCGCCGACCTGGGTCTTCGACGACGCCACCTTCGCGCGCAGCGCAGCGGCGTTCGACAACCCGGATTTTGTCAAGGTGGTGTTGCACTCCTACCGGCATCGTTTTGGCCTGGTTGCAGGTGACCCGGCGCTGGCGCCGATCGAGCAGCGCCTGGCGGCGCAACCGCCGATCACCGTACCCACCATCAGCTTCGACAGCGCCGACGACGGCGTGCGCCCGGTTGCCGCGCCCACCCAGCATGCGCGCCATTTCACCGGCCCGCGCGCGCACCGCGTGGTGCCCGGCGTGGGCCACAACATGCCCCAGGAAGTGCCGCGGGTGTTCGCCGACGCCGTGCTCGAACTGGTGCAGCGCGGCTTGCCCGATT
>JANMYG010000628.1:0-11672 GCA_031381865.1 Betaproteobacteria bacterium
TGTGGAACTGGTCGAAGGGCAAGACCTGTTTGTGAAAGACAGCTTCTGTTACATGCGGACCACGCGCGGTCCCAAGCGGGTCGACGTGATCTACCGCCGCGTCGACGACGACTTCCTCGATCCGCTGGCGTTCCGCCCCGACTCGTCGCTGGGTTGTGCCGGCCTGCTCGAGGTCTACCGGTCGGGGCACGTCACGATCTGCAATGCGGTCGGCACCGGCGTGGCGGACGACAAGTCGATCTATCCCTACGTGCCCAAGATGATCGAGTTCTACCTGGGCGAAAAACCGATCCTCAGCAACGTGCCCACCTTCATGTGCCGCAACAAGGACGACCTGCAGTACACGCTGGCAAACCTGAAGGACCTGGTGGTGAAGGAGGTGCATGGCGCCGGCGGCTACGGCATGCTGGTCGGCCCGGCCGCCACCAAGGCCGAGATCGCCGACTTCGCCAAGGCGGTGCAGGCCAATCCGAGCGGCTACATCGCGCAGCCCACACTGAGCCTCTCGAGTTGCCCTACCTTTGTCGAGAGCGGCATTGCGCCGCGCCATATCGACCTGCGGCCCTACGTGCTGAGCGGCAAGACGGTGCAGATGGTGCCCGGCGGCCTGACCCGCGTGGCGCTCAAGGAAGGCTCGCTGGTGGTCAATTCCTCCCAGGGTGGCGGCACCAAGGACACCTGGGTGCTGGAAGTATGAAACCCGCCAACCGTGCAAAAAAGGAGCGCCCATGCTGAGCCGAACCGCCGACCACCTGTTCTGGATGTCGCGTTATACCGAGCGGGCCGAGAACACGGCCCGTCTGCTGGACGTCAACTACCAGACCTCGCTGCTGCCCCAGTCCGACGCGGTCGCGCTGGTCGGCTGGCAGGGCCTGATCAGCATCAGCGAATTGCTGCCCACCTACACCGAACGCTACGGCGACATCCGCGCCCGCGACGTGATGGAGTTCATGGTCAAGGACGAAGACAACCCGTCCAGCATCGTGTCCTGCCTGGGCGCGGCGCGGGAGAACGCGCGCGCCGTGCGCGGCACGCTGACGACCGAAGTCTGGGAGACCCAGAACCAGACCTGGCTGGAAGTGCGCCGCATGCTCAAGGCCGGCGAATTCGAGCGCGATCCGGGCCAGTTCTTCGAATGGGTCAAGTTCCGCTCGCATCTTTCGCGCGGCGTCACGGTCGGCACCATGCTGATGGACGAAGCCCTGTACTTCATGCGCCTGGGCACGTTTCTGGAGCGTGCCGACAACACCGCGCGGCTGGTCGATGTCAAGTTCCATGCGGTGGAAAGCGACTTCTTCGGCGCCGCCAGCGAGAAGGACCAAGAGTACGATTTCTACCACTGGAGCGCGATCCTGCGCAGCGTGTCAGGTTTCGAGATCTACCGCAAGGTCTACCGCGACGTGATCAAGCCCGAACGCGTCGCGGAGTTGCTGATCCTGCGCCCGGACATGCCACGCTCGCTGCATGCCAGTCTCAACGAGGTGGTGAGCAACCTGGCGATGGTGGCCAACGACCCGGACAGCGAGACCCACCGTCGGGCCGGCAAGCTGCGCGCCGAGCTCAAGTACGGCCGCATCGACGAGATCCTGGCCACGGGGCTGCACGCCTACCTGACGCAGTTCCTGGACCGCGTCAACGACCTGGGGCTGCACATCAGCCGCGATTTCTTGATTCCGTCGACTGCTTGAGCGCCGTGCCTGCGCCTGCGCCCGAGTTGGCGCCGCACGCTTTGATGCAGGAAGAGCAGGTGCGCCTGCACGCGCAGACCTGGCTGGTCTCCGCCGCTGCCAGCACGGTGCTGGGGCTGCTGCTGGCGGTGGTGTTGTGGCCGGTCGTGGCCCCGGCGCGCATCGGAATCTGGCTCGGCTTCCTGGCCGCGGCGGTCGCCATCCGGGTGCTGGTCGGGCGGGCACAAGGACGTGCGCTGGCCGGCGGCGCGGCTGGCCCTGTCTGGCTCCTGCGCCAGCGTATCGTGTCCGGCGTGCACGGGCTGGCGTGGGCGTTGGCCAGCCTGATGCTGTTCCCTTCGGGCCAGCCAATGCACCAGACCTTCCTGGTGTTTGCGTTGACCGGAATCTGCGTCAGTTCCTTGACCGCTTATGCCTTCGACCTGCGCGCGGCCCTGCTGTTTTGCGTCCCGACCGTGCTGGCGCTGACCTGGCGGCTGTTCGGGCAGGGTGACGAGGCCAGCACCGGCACGGCATTGATGCTGCTGTTGTTCCTGGCCTACGTGGGCATCGTGGCATTGCGGGCCTACCATGCGGTGCGCGTGAACGTGGCCCTGCGTGGCGCCGAGGCGCTGCGGGCCGAGGAATTGCGGCGCAGCCACCAGCAGTTGCGCCGCGCGGAGCAACTGGCCCACGTGGGCAGCTTCGACTGGGACCCGGTCGGCGGCGCGCTGCAGTGGTCGGAAGAGCATTTCCGGTTGTGGGGACTGGAGCCCGGCCAGATCACGCCGACCTACGCGGTGTTCCAGGCCGGTGTGCACCCGGACGACCGGCAGCGCCAGCAGGACATGCTGCAGCGGGCGATGCACGGCGACGGCCACTACGAATGCAGCTACCGGGTCTGCTGGCCCGACGGCAGCGTGCACGACATCCATGGCCGCAGCGAGGTGTCCTTCGGCGCCGATGGCCAGGCCGTGCGCGTCGTTGGCACGGTGCAGGACATCACCGCGACCGAGCGCGCGAAGGATGCGCTTCGCACATCGGAGTTCGTGGTGAACTCGGTCGACGACATGGTCAGCGTGATCGACCGGGACGGCGTCTACCGGATGGTCAACGACGCCTGGTGCCGCGACGTCGGGCTGTCGCGCGCGCAGGCGATTGGACGGGCCAGTGCCGAGTTGTTCCCGGTCCTGTCCACGCCGGAGCGCTTGCGCGCATTGCACGAGTGTATGGAGCTGCGCCAGCCGCGGGTGGTCCGGGCGGACGTGGCGCTGCCGGCCGCGGGAGCGCGTTTCATGGAGACCAGCTACACGCCCTATGTGTCGCCGCGCCAGGGCGTCATGGGGGTGGTGGTGGTCACGCGCGATGTCACCGAGCAGGAAGCCACCCGTCGTGCGCTGGCCACCAGCCTGGAGAACCTGCGCCGTACCTTCAACGCCACCACCGACGGCATGTACGCCTACGACGTGGCCGACGTCAGCGGGCGCTTCCTGTTTGCCAACGACCGGTACCTCCAGATGTGGGGAATCCCGCTCGAACAGGCCGCCACCGTCGGCCGCGCCGACCTGGTCGCGGCTGCGCGCACGTTGTTCATCGACCCCGACCTCGAGATGCAGCGCATCGCCGACATCGTGGCGCGCGAGGCGCCGCACGAGGACCGGCTGGTGCTGCGCGACGGCCGCGTGCTGCAGCGCCACAGCGTCTCGCTGCAAAGCGGCACGGGATCCACCCGGGTCTGGAGTCTTCGCGACATCACGCGCGAGGAGCGGGCGTTCGAGGCGATTCGCGCCAGCGATGCGCAGCAGCGCGCATTGATGGACGCGTTTCCCGGTTACGTCGCGGTGATCGACCAGGACTACACCTACAGCTACGTCAACGAATCGATGGCCCGGCTGGTGGGCATACCGGCACGACAGATCGTCGGTCGCCACATGCGCGACATCCTCGGCGAGCAGTCGTTCCAGGACAACGCGCGGGAGTTCCAGCGCGCACAGCGGGGCGAACGCGCGGTGGTGTACCGCAGCTATCCGGCGACCGCCGAGCGGCCCAGAACGGAGCTCGAACTGACCTATGTGATGGGCCTGGAGGCGGGCGCGATGCGCCAGAAGTACTACGCTTTCGCGGTCGACATCACCGACCGCAAGCGGGCCGAGGACGCGCTGCTGCTGGCCAAGGAGGATGCCGAGCGGGCGAACCTGGCCAAGAGCGCATTCCTGGCCAGTGTCAGCCACGAACTGCGCACGCCGCTGAACGCGATCCTGGGGTTCTCGCAGCTGCTGCGTTCGGACCCGCAGATGTCGCAGGGCTCGAGCGACAACGCGGGCGAGATCGAGCGCGCCGGCCAGCATCTGTTGACGCTGGTCGACGACCTGATCGACCTGGGCCGTGTCGAGGCCGGCCACCTCGAGCTGTCGATGGTCCGGGTGGCGGTGGAGTCGGTCATCCACGAGAGCCTGTCGCTGGTCGCGCCGCTGGCGGCGCAACAGGGCATCCGCATCGTGTATGCCGGCGGCGATGCGCGCAACGCGATGGTGCTGGCCGACCCGGTCCGGCTGCGCCAGGTCATCATCAATCTGCTGTCCAACGCGATCAAGTACAACCGTGCCGAAGGAACGGTACGCGTGGGCTGCCAGCGGCGCACCAGCCCCTCCGATGGCACTGCGGTGGTGCGCGTCTCGGTCCGGGACACCGGCTTCGGGATCGCGCCCGAACGCTCCAGCCGGGTCTTCTCGGCCTTCGACCGGCTGGGGGCGGAGCGCGGCGCGGTCGAAGGCACGGGCATCGGCCTGGTGATCACCAAGCGCCTGGTCGACGCGATGGGCGGCGCCATCGGTTACGAGAGCCAGGTCGGCGAAGGCAGCACGTTCTGGGTCGAACTGGCGCAGGCAACTCCGGTGGCGGTTGCGGACCGGTCCACCCGGCCGGCGGCAACAACCGAACCGGCGCCGCGCAAGCAGCGCCCGCGGGTGCTGGTGGCGGAGGACTACGCGCCCAACCAGGCCGTGCTGCGGCTGCAACTGGCCAGCCTCGATTGCGAGGTGGAGGTGGTCACCGACGGGGCGGCGGCACTCGCCAGGTGGTCCTCTTCCCCGTTTGACCTGATCCTGACCGACCTGGACATGCCCTTGATGGGTGGCCTGGACCTGGCGCGCGCCGTGCGGTTGCGCGAACGGGTGCGTGGTGGCCACGTTCCGATCGTCGCGCTCAGCGCCGCCGTCGTTGGCGACGAGCGATCGCGTTGCACGGCAGTGGGCATCGACGACGTGCTGAGCAAGCCGATATCGATCGAGGGCCTGGCGGCCATGCTGGCGCACTGGCTCGGCGTGGCGCCCACGGGCCGGTCACCGGATGCGGCGCGCGGCCGCGTGGCGCCGGCCCCGGCCCCGGTCACGCCGGCCGTACTCGACCTGGACTTCCTGCTGAGCGTGCTGGGGCGCACCAGCACGGCGCAGGAGCACGCCTTGCTGGCGACGTTCGTGGACGCTGCGCGGGCCGGCTTGAAGCAACTGGAGCTGCACCGGGACGACACGGCTGCGGTGGTGCGGGAAATGCACCGGCAGCGGTCTTCCGCGCGCACCGTCGGGGCGATGGCTTATGCCGAACTCGCGCACGCGCTGGAGCACCAGGCGCGCACCGATCCGGCCGCCGACCGCGCGCGCCGGATCAGCGACCTGGCCGGCGCGCTGCGCCGGGTCGAGCGCGAAGCGGCCCGGCTCGAACTGGCCGAGCCGCTGTCCGCCCCGGCGGCGCTGGAGCCCGGCGCCGGCGCACCGGACTGTGCGTCGGTGCTGGTGGTCGACGACGATCTGGTGGTGCTGATGCAGATGCGCCAGATGCTGGCCGGCATCGGCGTGGCCGAAGTCCTGACCGCGCGTAATGGTGTCGAGGCGATCCTGCTCATGAACCGCCGCACCGAGCGCCTCGAGGTGGTGGTGTGCGACCTCAACATGCCTGAGATGGATGGGGTAGAGATGATCCGCCGCTTCGGCCAAAGCGGCTTTCGCGGCGGTTTGATCCTCATGAGCGGCGCCGACGAGCAGCTCATGACCACCGTGGGCAAACTGGCCGAGCTCCAGGGCCTCACGGTGCTGGGACAGATCCACAAACCGGCGACAGCCGAAGTTATGCGCGCGTTGCTGCGCCAGTCCGCCAACACGCCCGTGGAGCGCCGTCCGGTGCGCAGCGGGTCGGACCTGACGCCCGAGGCGATACGCGCCGGCATGGCGGCCGGGGAGTTCTCGGTCTGGCTGCAGCCCAAGGTCAACGCCGACACGCTGGAGCCGGTGGGCGTGGAGGCGCTCGCGCGCTGGCGCCAGGCCGATGGCAGCTACGTGCCTCCGGACCTGTTCATCGTGGCGGCCGAACGCGCCGGCATCATCGACGAGTTGTCGGGCGTGCTGCTGGCCACCGCGCTGCACGAGGGCGCGCGGCTGCACGCGGCGGGTTATCCGCTCAAGGTATCGGTCAACCTGTCGGCCCTGTGGCTGGACGACCTGCACCTGCCGGACCTGATGCTGAAGTCGGCGCTGGCGGTCGGGCTGACGCCCGCCAGCATCATGCTGGAGGTGACCGAGACCGGCGTCACCAAGGACGTGGCCACGGCGCTCGACGTGTTGACCCGTTTGCGGCTCAAGGGCTTCGGGCTGTCGATCGACGACTTCGGCATCGGTTATTCGTCGTTCGAACAACTCGGGCGAATTCCGTTCACCGAGATGAAGCTGGACCGAAGCTTCGTCAACCGCGGGACGCTGGATTCCGCCGCGCGCGCGATCCTCGAGAGCAGCATGGCGATGGCGCAGAAACTCGGCCTCAAGACGGTGGCCGAAGGCGTGGAATCCGAAGGGGAACTCGAACTGATGCGCGACATCGGCTGCGACAACGTGCAGGGCTACCTGATCGCACGCCCGATGCCCACCGATGACCTGATCCGGTGGCTGGCGCAACCCGTGAACGCGCGCCGGACGGCGTAGCCGCGGTCAGCGCGACCGCGCGGCCGCGACTTCGCGCCCGAGTTCGATCACGGCCATCGCGTAGTAGCTGCTCCAGTTGTAGCGCGTGATGACGTAGAAGTTCTCGGTGCCGGCGACGTAACTCGGCGCCTCGTCGCCGTTTTGCAGTTCGACCAGCGCCAGCGGCCCCGAGTGTTGCCGACCCGCTGCATCGAGCAGCGCGCCCTTGGCCTGGAACTCCACGACGCTGAAGGTCGGCAGGATGTCCGGCGCCAGCAGTGCGTCGCGGTCCAACCGGGCGGTATCGAACTGGACCGCGTAGTGGGTCGGCATGCCGGTCTGCCAGCCAAAACTCCTGAAATAGTTGGCGACCGATCCGATCACATCGGCGCTGCTGCGAAACAGGTCGACCCGGCCGTCGCCGTCGTAGTCGATAGCATATTTGGCCCAGCTCGAGGGCATGAACTGGGGCAGGCCCATGGCGCCGGCGTAACTGCCCCTGAAACCCAGCGGATCGACGCCGGTGCGGTGCGCCAGCGACAACAGCTGCTCGAGTTCGCCCAGGAAGAACTCGCGCCGCTGGGCCGCGCGCGGATGGGCGTCGGGGAAGTCGAAGCTGAGCGTGGCCAGTGCGTCCATCACGCGGAAATTCCCGGTGTCGCGGCCATAGATGGTTTCCACGCCGATGATGCCGACGATGATTTCCGCCGGCACCCCGTATTCGCGCTCGGCGCGCTCGAGCGTGGCTGCATTCGCCTGCCAGAACGCCACTCCGGCGCCGACCCGGACCGGGTCGATGAATCGGCTGCGGTAGACGCGCCAGTTCTTGGCCGTACCAGCGGCCACCGGCAATACCCAGCGCGCCACCTGCGGCAGCTGGCGCGCCTGCCCGATCGCGCGGCGGACCCAGGCCGGGTCGAGGTCGCGCCGCGCCGCGATGTCGTCGGCTGCGCGCATGGCGTCGTCCCGGCCGGCGTAGGGCGTGCCGCTGCGGGCGTCGGTGCTCGCGACCGCCTTCGCCGCCGCGCGGCCGCGCGGCGGCTTTGCCGCGCCGGCGTGATGCAGCACCAGGCAGCAGGCGACCACTGCAACGCAGCATCGGAGCAGGGCGGAGCTCATGTTGGCCATGGAAGGAGTTTGAGCTCGCGCCGCAGGGTAACGAGCCTGGCCCCGGCTGCCGCGCCCGCGGGGGCATACCGCTGCACTTCGAGCCGCGTCAGCCAGGCGCCGATCGCCAGTGCGCGCGGGTCGGCCGCGCCGATCTGTTGCGCGAGCTGGCGCGCCACACCGCGTGGTGTGCTGTTGGGTGCGATCGCCAGGCCGGCCGCGCGCAGCCGCCGGCTGGCCCGGCCGAGCAGGCGCAGCCACGGGTCGCGCCGGTTGCGCTCCCACAGCGTCAAGGCGGCGCCACACAGGCTGGCGAAGACGACCACGCCGATCAGCACGTAGCCCAGGTCTTCCCAGCTCGGCGACTGGAAACCGACGTTCTTGAGCAGGTTGAGCTGGGTCGCCTGGCTGTAGTTCAGCACCCACTGGTTCCAGCCGTTGTTCATGGCTTCCCATACCGATCGAAGGTTGAGCACCACGGCCGGATTGATGCCGCCCAGCGCACTCGCGATGACGCTGCGCGGCGCCTGCAGCCGTTGCAGCGAGCCGGTGCGTCCGGGCGCCACGCTGGAGGTGGGGTCGATCCGCACCCAGCCGCGGCCGGCCAGCCAGACTTCGGCCCAGGCGTGGGCATCGCTCTGGCGCACGACCCAGAAGCCGTCGACCGTATTGACCTCGCCACCCTGGTAACCGGTCACGATGCGCGCGGGGATATCGAGCGAACGCATCAGCACCACGAAGGCCGAGGCGATGTGTTCGCAGAAGCCCTCCTTGCGGTCGAACCAGAATTCGTCGGCGGTGTTCTGCCCGTACACGCCCGGCTCGAGCGTGTAGCCGTAGCCCCCGGTGCGCAGCCGTTCGAGCGCGGCGTCGATCAGGCGCGCCGGGTCGTTGCCGTAGCGGGGGTCCTGCCGCAGTTCGGCCGCCCATTGCATCGTGCGCGGGTTGTAGCCGGGCGGCAATTCCAGGTAGTCCTGCAATCCGGCGGTGCGCCGCACCGGCCCGTGGCGAAAACTGGTGTGGCTGCGGGCGCGGTAACGCAGCAGGTCGGAAACCGGACGATCGGCGAGCCACTGCAACTCGGCCGTCATGGCGAGTTCGTGCCCCGGCACCACGGGTTTCTCCGCGGCCGCGTCGAGCACGAATATCCACGGGCGATTGCTGGGCTCGAGCGTGACCTGGTAGTCCACCGCCGGGCCCTCGGTGCGCAGGTTCGCCGGGTCCTGCATGCGGGTCGGAAAACCGGAGCGCAGGCTGCGCCATTCGCGGCCCTCGAGCGTGGACAACACCGGCCCGCGAAAGTACAGCTCCGACTGGCGCGGCACCGCCCCTGCAAAACGGATGCGCATGGCGATGCCATCGTCCAGCGCCAGCGTCGCGATGCTGCCGACCTGCATGCTGGCCGACAGCCCGGTGCGCCCGCTCATGGCGTCGCCCGGTATGCCCCACAGCGGCGCCAGGCGCGGGAACAACAGGAACAGCAGCGCCATGATCGGGGCGCCCAGCAGCGCCATGGTGGCGGCGGTCCGGGCGGCTTCGCGCAGCGGCGGTTTCCCGACCGGCATGTGGCTGTTGACCAGCGCCGTCAGCAGCCCCATCAGCGCCACCAGCATGGCCGCCGCCGTGAGCAGCGACTGGGAAAAGAAGAAGTTGGTCAACATCGTGAAGAAGCTCAGGAAGAACACCACGAATGCATCGCGCTGGGCCCGGAGCTCGAGCGTCTTGAGCGACAGCAGCACGACGATCAGTGTCACGCCCGCGTCGCGCCCGAGCAGCGTGCGGTGGCTCAACAGCGTCGCGCCTATGGTCAGGACCAGCAGCAGCAACACCCACCAGCGCGACGGCAGCGCACGCGCCGTCCAGGCCAGCCACGCCCGCCACGACAACACGCCCAGCGCCAGCGCGCTGCACCAGAGCGGCAGGTTGCCGACCTGGGGCGCGATCACCCAGGCGATCACCAGCAGCAGGAACAAGGTGTCGCGCGCGTCGCGCGGCAAATGCTTCAGGCGCTCCAGCATGGCTTCAGCTTTCGGCGCGGTACAAGGCGAGCGCCTCCAGGCAGCGCCTGCGATGCGCCTCGCCGCTGCCGGGGCGGACTTCCCCGGCGCCCAGGCGCAAGCCGTAGTCCATGCCTTGCCGGTCGGCGGCCAGGACCCAGGCGCACAGGCGCGACAGCGCCGCCTCCAGGGGGGCGCCGCCGGCAGCCGTCGGCAGCGCGGTGTGCGCCAGATCCAGCCACAGCTCGAAGCGCTGGGCCTGGTGCGTGTCGCGGCTGACCAGGGTGTTGGTGCTGGCGGCCTTCTTCCAGACCACCAGCTTGAGCGGGTCGCCGCGCTGGTAGGCCCGCACGCCGTCGTATTCGCCGCTGGCGCGCTGGTGCGCCTGCGCCGCCCCGCCGGAGCGCGGCTCGCCCGCCGGCAGCGGCGGTGGCCGGGCTTCCGGGGCCGGGTAGACCAGCACCCTGGAGGCCGGACGCCAGACCGTCCAGACCCGGAAGGTGCCGAGCGGAAATCGGGTTTCCGCGCTCAGCGCCGGGATCAGGTGCAACCCGCGGCGCTCCGGCCTGAAGGCCACATGCACCGTGGCGTCTCCCTGGGCCGGAACGTCGGTCCAGATCCAGTGTGCCGAACCCAGCACGCACAGGCCGATGCCGTGGCGCACGCTGGCGCGCCGGCTGACCAGGTTGACACCGATGGTCGTGCTTACGCCAAGGAAGGCCGGTTCGCACGGCAGCAGGTGCAAGGCCAGGCCGCGCAGGGTTCCGTGGCACAGGTGCATGCCGACCAGCGCGCTGCCGGCCAGCAGGAAGGTCAGCAGGTAACCCAGGTTGAGCTGGTAGTTGATCGACGCCACCAGCAGCACCAGCAGCGTTGCGCCGAGCATGAATCCCGGGCCGGTGGGCAGGATGTAGACGTTGCGCTGCGTCAGCACGGTGACGTCGCGCAGCGGCAGGCGCGCCTGCCACCAGCGCTGGAACCGCCCGCGCACGTGCCCCAGCGGGTGCAACAGCGGATTGGGAAGCGCCACGACCATCGATTGCCTCGCGCGCTTTCAGGCCAGGGGCACGGCCAGCACCATCGCGCGCACCTGCTCGATCGACCCGCGTCCCGCGTCGCCGACCGGGATCAGGCGGTGGCCGATGGTCTGCGCCAGGATCGCCTGCACGTCGTCGGGCGCGACATAGTTGCGTCCGCTCAGCATGGCCTGGGCCTTGGCCGCGCGCAGCACGGCGATGCCGGCGCGCGGACTCAGGCCCTGCAGGAACCATTGGCCCGATCGCGTGGCGGCGACCAGGTCCTGCACGTAGTCGAGCAGGGCGTCGGCGGCATGCACCGCAAGCACGTCCGCCTGCAGTTGGCGCAGCTCCGCAGCCGACAGCAGCCCCGGCAGCGCCTCCACCAGATCGCGCCGGTCGCGGCCCAGCAGCAGCTCGCGCTCGGCCGCGCGGTCGGGGTAACCGAGCGAGATGCGCATCAGGAAACGGTCGAGCTGGGACTCCGGCAGCGCGTAGGTGCCGAGCTGGTCGTGCGGATTCTGGGTCGCGATCACAAAGAAGGGCGACGGCAGCGCGCGGGTTTCTCCTTCCACCGTGACCTGCCTTTCTTCCATGGCTTCGAGCAGCGCGCTTTGGGTCTTGGGGCTGGCCCGGTTGATTTCGTCGGCCAGCAGCACCTGCGCGAAGATCGGTCCGCTGTGGAACACGAACGCCTCCTTGCCGCGTTCGTACACCGAGACGCCCGACAGGTCGCTGGGCATCAGGTCGGAGGTGAACTGCACGCGCGAAAACTGCAGCCCGAAGGTGCGCGCCAGCGCGTGCGCCAGAGTCGTCTTGCCGACGCCCGGAACGTCCTCGATCAACAGGTGGCCACCGGCCAGCAGGCAGGCCACGCAATCCTGTGTCTGGGCCGCCTTGCCGACAATCACCGTGTTAAGCTGATCGAGTAGGGAC
>JANMYG010000656.1:0-1852 GCA_031381865.1 Betaproteobacteria bacterium
GGCCAACCGCGCCCGGCCCCGGTCCACGCCAGGCCGCAGCCGGCGCCGGCCGCGGTCGCGCCGGCGCCCGGTGTCGGTGCGCGCAGCATCACGGACGAACTGCAGTCGATGCGCGACCTGATCGAAGACCGGTTCAATACCTTTGCCTGGCTGGGGCAGGCGCGCCAGCACCCGATCCAGGCCAACCTGATGCTCAAGCTGATGCGCGCCGGTTATTCACCGAACCTCGCGCGCGCCGTCCTCGAGCGCATGCCGGAATCGCTGGCGGCGCCGGAGGCGATGCAGTGGATGATGGAGGCGATAGAACGCAACCTCAGGACCGGCGCCGGTTCGCAGGCCATCTATGAAGAGGGTGGCACCTACGCGCTGGTGGGCGCCACCGGCGTCGGCAAGACCACGACCGTGGCCAAACTCGCCGGCCTGTGCGCGGCGCTGCACGGCGCGGCCAGTGTCGGCATGGTGACGCTGGACACCCAGCGCGTCGGGGCGCACGAGCAGTTGCGCGAACATGCGCGCAGCCTGGGCCTGGTGGCGCACCTGGCGCACGACCGCGCCGCGCTGCAGGACCTGCTGGGCCTGCTGGGCAACAAGAAGATGGTGCTGATCGACACCACCGGGCTGGCGCCACGCGACCCGCGCAAGGCCGATTCCCTGGAAGTGCTCGACTTGCCGGGCGTGCAGCGACTGCTGGTGCTCAATGCCGGCGCGCACGGGGACACGCTCGACGAGGTCGTGGGCGCATTCAAGACCGGCGAAGTCCAGCAGACGGTGCTGTCCAAGATCGACGAGGCGGTCAAGCTCGGTCCGGCACTGGACGTCGCCATCCGCCACCATCTGCTGCTGCGCGGCGTCACCAACGGGCAGAAAGTGCCGCAGGACTGGGATCTGGCGGACGCGGCGGAGCTGGTGCGCGCGTCGATGCGCGCCGCCGGCAAGTCGGCCTTCGACCCCAGGGCGTCCGACCTCGGATTCTTTTTCATGCAGCCCGAATCGAAGATCCGCAGCGTCGGAAGCCCCCATGCCTGAGGCCGGATTCGACCCGACCGGCCTGGCGCCCGGCATGGCGCAGGCGCAGTGGGCTACCATCACGCGTCTGCCAGTGACCCGGCCAAGCGCCGCGCACACCTTCCTGGAGAGTCATTGATGTACACCGCCAAGGGCCAGCTCGACCGGGACGCGCTGATCCGCCAATACCAGCCGCTGGTGCGCAAACTGGCGCACCACATGATGGCCAAGTTGCCCGCCAGCGTGCAGGTCGACGACCTGATCCAGGTCGGTCTGATCGGGCTGTCGGAGGCGCTGTCGCGTTACGAGGCGGCGCAGGGCGTGCAGTTCGAGACCTTCGCCACGCAACGCATTCGCGGCGCGATGCTCGACGAATTGCGCGAAAACGACTGGATGTCGCGCGGATCGCGCAAGAGCCAGAAAGACATTGAACAGGCGCTGCGCCGCCTCGAGCACCGGCTCGGGCGCACACCGCTCGAATCCGAGATCGCCAAGGAACTGGGCATGAGCCTGTCCGACTACCAGAGCTTGCTCGGCAAGGTGCGCGGAACCCAGCTGGTCTACCTGGAAGACATGTCGCATGGCGGCGACGGCGAAGACGGTTTCCTCGATCGCCATGACGTCGACGACAACGCCGACCCGATGCAGTTGTTGCGCGACCAGCGGCTGCGCGAGTCGCTGGTGGCCGCGATCAAGGGCTTGCCGGAGCGCGAGCAGTTCGTCATGAGCATGTACTACGAGCAGGACATGAACCTGAAGGAAATCGCCGCCGTGCTGGGTGTCACCGAGTCCCGCGTGTGCCAGTTGCACAGCCAGTCGATCGCCCGCCTGCGCGCCAAGATGCGCG
>JANMYG010000658.1:0-8054 GCA_031381865.1 Betaproteobacteria bacterium
GCCGGATCGAAACCATTGAACCCGACCGGCGCCACCCCGCCGGCTGCGGCAACCGCCATCACCTCGCGCGCCAGCCGGTCGAACACCACGAAACGGCGCGGGTCGGCAAAGTTCTCGGCCATCGAATCGGTGGTCAGCGCGGTGGCGAACAACATGGCGCCGTAGGCCAGCTTGCCCCACAGGTAACCCCAGATGTTGTCGGTCAGCACCGCATCGGGTTCGAACAACGCGAGGTCGCGGTGCATCTGCCGCGTCCGGTCCCGCACCGACCCGTCGATCTCGCCCACCACAACCGCACCACGGTTGCCGAACAGGATCTCGCCCGGACCGAGCCAGTCCGCGCCAAAATTGACGAAACAGCCCATGGTGCGCCCGGCGCCCACCGCACGCGCGATCGCAAGTTCGTTGAGGCCGTTCTGGGCCGACAACACATATCCGCCGGGCGCCAGGTGCGGCGCGAGCATGTCCAGCGCGGCTTCGGTGGCCTGCGCCTTGACGGCCAGCACGATCACCTCGAACCGGCCCTCCAGTTCCGCCGGCGTGCACGTCGGAACGACCTGGCGGAATTGCTCCACCGGGCCGGAAATAAGCAGCCCCGCCGTGCGGCAGGCCAATACGTGTTCGGGAACGATGTCGACCATCTGCACCGGCAGCCCGGCCCTGGCCCAGTAGGCGCCGACCACACCACCGATCGCGCCGGCGCCCCAGATCAGGATCGGCTGGCGGCTCATGGTCAGGCCGGCCCCATCGGGTGCAAATCGCGGTGTGTCGCAACCGTCAGCATTCCGGCGCTGTCGATCCAGCCGCGGTACATGCCCAGTGTGTTGAACGGCGCCACCGGGTCGCCGCTTGCGCCCAGGGCCACCATGCCCGCGCCGATGCCGTGGCTGGCCAGGGTGTCGAAGACCAGCGTCCTGGCGGCGTCTTCAAGGCCCTGGCCGGCATATGTGATGCGTGCGGCCAGATCGTAGGCCGCGACCAGGCGGATGAAGATCTCGCCCTGCCCGGTGCACGAGACGGCGCACACCCCGTCTTTCGCGTAGGTTCCGGCCCCGATGATCGGGCTGTCGCCGACACGGCCACAGGGCTTGTTGTTGAAGCCGCCGGTCGACGTGGCCGCAGCCAGATGGCCATGGACGTCGCGTGCGACCGCACCCACGGTGCCGTGTTTCTCGGCTTCGGACGATGGCACGAAGGCGCCGCTGGCCGCGCGTTGCTGCATCAGCCTGAGCGCGTCGACCCGGCGCTGGGTGGTGAAGTACTCCGGCGCAACCATGGCCAGCCCCTGGCGCGCCGCGAACTCGTCCGCGGCGGCACCGGCCAGCAGCACGGCCACGCCGCTGTCGAGCACGGCACGCGCGGCCACGACCGGATTGCGTATGCGCCGCACCATGCACACCGCGCCGGCGGCGAGCGACGCGCCGTCCATGATCGACGCGTCGAGTTCGTGTTCCGCCGCCTCGGTCAGCGCGGCCCCGTGCCCGGCGTTGAAATGGGGGCTGTCTTCCATCACCACGACCGTGGCCTGCACCGCGTCGAGCGCGGAGCCACCGGCACGCAGGATGCGCCAGCCCGCGCGCAAGGCCTCGGCCAGGTGCGCGCGGCTCTCAGCCCAGTCGGCTTCGCTCAGCAGCGCGCGCTCGAGGGTTCCGCAACCGCCGTGCAGTCCGAGCGCGATACCGGACATGGCCTCAGCGGGCGGGCTTGATGTTCATCGCCAGCGTGTCCTCGTCGACGCGCGGCTTGATCGTTACCTTGTCCTTCTGCATCGCCCAGGCCGAGCCGACCGCCACGATCGGCAGGCGCTGGCGGTCCTTTTCCAGCAGGGCGTTTGCGTCTTCGAGAAACTTGCGGCGCTTGGCCACATCCATCTCGACCGCGGCATCCTGCAGCAGCTTGTCCATCACCGGGTTCTTGTAGCCGAGCACGTTGAAGGCCCCCATCTTCTTGTCCTTGTCGTTCGAGTGGGCGAGTGACGACAGCGTGTAATGCGCCTCGCCGGTCAACGTGCCCCAGCCCGACATCGACATCGAGTATTCGCCGCGGGTGCGCGCCGGAAAGAACACCGCCGCCGGCTGCGCATTCGCCTGCGCGTCGATGCCGATGGCCGCCAGCATCTGGGCAATCGAGGTACCGACCTGCCGGTCGCCGGGCAGGCGGTCCTGCGTGAACGAGAACTGAAGCTTGAAGCCGTTCGGGTAACCGGCCTCGGCCAGCAGCTTGCGGGCGGCGGCCGGGTCGTACTTGCGCTCGCCCAGCGCCTTGTTGAAGCCGAATATCGACGGTGTCACCATCTGGTTGGCCGGCTTGCCCAGCCCTTCCATCGCCACCTCGGCCAGCGCCTTGCGGTCGATTGCCAGGTCGATGGCTTCACGCACGCGCAGGTCCAGGAACGGGTTCTTGTCCAGCGCGGAGCCATCCTTGGCCGCCACATTGAGCGCCTTGTCGCGCATGTCGAGTTCGACGTTGAACACATAGACTGTGTCGATGGTCTGCACCGTCAGTTTCGGATCGCGCTTGAGGGCCGCCACGTCGCTGTCGGGAACCCGCGTGATCAGGTCCAGCTGGCCGGCCTTCAACTGCGCCACGCGGGCGGCATCGTTCAGGATTTCCTTGCGCACATGGCGCGCCCAGGGCTCCTTCGGCCCCCAATAACTGTCGTTGCGCGCCAGCACCAGGTCGCCCTTGGGTTGCCAGGACACATATTTGTAAGGGCCGGTGCCAACCGCGGCCTTGCCGGAGTTGAACGCCTCGTTGGCCGACTCCTTGGTCAGGCCGGCCGCGGCCTTGGAAGAGACGACGAACAGGCGGATGAAGTCGTTGGGCAGCGTGGGTGACGCACCGTCGGTGATCACATGCAGCGTGAACGGATCGATCACCTTGGTCTCCTTGACCCGGCGCACGTAGATGGTGGTTGGATTGGGACCGGAGACCATCGGAATGCGCTCGATCGAAAACTTCACGTCCTGCGCCGTGAAATCCGATCCGTCGTGGAACTTCACGCCGCGGCGCAGCTTGAACTCCCAGGTCGTGTCGTTGATGGCCCTCCAGCTCTCGGCCAGCCGCGGCTCGAGTTCAAGCCCGTCGCCCGACCAGACCAGCGTGTCGAACACGTGTTTCAACGCCTCTGCGTGGGGGCCGGTGGCGGTGAAATGCGGGTCGATCGAGTCCGGGCCACCGCGAACACCAATCGTGAGGGTTTGTGCGACCGCCGATGTGAGCAGTGCGGTGGCGCACAACAAGCCGGTGACAAAAGAGCGCATGTTCAATCTCCTGTAGTTGGCGGAGCGCAAACCGCTCCCCCTCGTGGAACCGAATTTAATGCCGCTTTGGAACACAGTCAATACCTTTTGGAACTAATCCGGAACTGCGTTCAAGCCACAGGTTACTGCATCACTCTTGTTTGGAACCAATATCAGTAAAAACCCTTACCAGATTCGCATAACTCGTTCACTGTGGAACCATTATTTTGTTAGCATGCGGTCACGTGCATCAAAGGATGTTCGCTTTGGAACTAACTCAGGACTCCCCGGATTCCGCCCCGATCATCCCCGGCGCCAATGTCGGCGCCGACCTGCTTGGCCGCCACGGCCTCGATGCGTTCACGCACGCGCGCCTGTGGCGCAATCCGTGCGGCTTCGCCGCGCGTTTCAACTATCTCGCGCTGCGTTACAACACGCCGTTGTACGGATGGGTGGCGCAGCGTTTCGGCTTGTCGCGCGCGGAGTTCGTCGTGATCTACAGCCTGGCCCTGAAAGATGGCGTCACCGCCAGCGAGATCGCCGGGTCCACCGCTTTCCCCAAGAACACACTCAGCCGCGCGGTCAACCGGATCGCCAAGCTCGGCCTGATCGCACGCATCGAGGGCGCAACCGACCGCCGCCAGCAAAATTTGAGCTTGACGGCGAGCGGGCGCGCGGTGTTCGAAGAAGCCCTGCCGCATTTCGTCGCGCTCGAAACCGAGATGCTCGCGCCCCTGAGCCTGGTGGAACGCGAAACGCTGTCCGCATTGATGGCGAAGGTGGTGCTGGCCATGTTCAACAGCCCGGCCGACGGGCCGGAGCCGGCCAGCCGAACGGCGGCGGATATTTGACGGAGAAACGCCATGCGTATTGCCGAGATGAACTGGATGCAGGTGGAACAGCAGGTGACACGCGACCGGCGCGCGGTGCTGCCGCTGGGCTCGACCGAGCAGCATGCCCAGTTGAGCCTGTGTGTCGACGTGATCCTGGCCGAGCGGGTGGCGGTCGACGCCGCGGCGCCGCTCGGAGTACCGGTGTTCCCGGCCATCAGCTACGGTTTCACGCCCAGCTTCGTCGATTACCCCGGCACCGTGAGCTTGCGCTTGTCCACGCTGTGCGCCCTGATGTGCGACGTGCTCGACAGCATGGTCCGCTCCGGCTTCCGGCAGATCGTCGTTGTCAATGGCCACGGCGGCAACTCGCCGGCCCACGGCGCGATCCTCGAGTGGCAGAACAGCCACCGCGGGGTGCAGGTGAAGTGGCACAACTGGTGGAATGCACCACTCACCTGGGCCAAGGTCAAGGCGATCGATCCGGTCGCTTCCCATGCCTCGTGGATGGAGAACTTCCCCTGGACCCGGGTGCCTGGCGCGACGCCACCGGCGGACGCCAAACCGATGATCGACCTGGCGCGTTACCAGCGGCTTGACGCGGGCGCCAAGAAGACACTCATCGGCGACGGCAATTTCGGCGGCGCCTACCAGCGGCCCGACGAGGATATGCATGCCCTGTGGGAGGTCGCCGTGGACGAGACGCGCTCCATCATCGCGTCCGACTGGGACTGAGAGCGCCACCGCGCCACCCATGCTCGCCTTCGTCCTCCAGCGCCTGATGCAAGCCTGCGTGGTGATGGTGCTCATCTCGGCGCTGGTGTTCATCGGCGTGTATGCGGTCGGCAACCCGATCGACGTGATGATTTCGCCCGATGTGACGCAGCAGATCCGCGAGCAGACGATCCGGGCCTATGGTTTCGACCAGCCGTTGTGGCGGCAGTACTTCACCTTCGTACAGAAACTGGCCCAGGGCGATTTCGGCCGCTCGTTCGTCTACAACATGCCGGTGCTCGGGCTGATCATGTCGCGCCTGCCGGCCACGCTCGAGATCACGCTGGCGGCCGTGCTGGCGGCGGCCGTGATCGGCGTGCCACTGGGCATGTATGCCGGTTACGCGCCGGACAGCCGCGTGTCCAAGACCATCATGGCGGTGTCGATACTCGGCTTTTCGGTGCCGACCTTCTGGATCGGGCTGGTCCTGATCTTCGCCTTTGCCGTCACGCTGGGTGTGCTGCCGGCCGGGGGCCGCGGCGAGACCGTGGCGGTGCTGGGCGTGGAGTGGAGCTTTTTCACGCTCAACGGCCTGACGCACATGTTGCTGCCCTCGCTGAACCTGGCATTGTTCAAGCTCGCGCTGATGATCCGGCTGGCGCGCGCCGGAACGCGCGAGGCGATGTTGTCCGACATGGTGCGTTTCGCCCGCGCCGCCGGTGAAAGCGAGTGGACCATCCTGCGCCGCCATGTGCTGCGGCTGATCGCGATTCCGCTCGTGACCGTGTTCGGGCTGGAGTTCGGCTCGACGCTGGCGTTCGCGGTGGTCACCGAAACCATCTTCTCCTGGCCCGGCGTGGGCAAGCTGATCATCGATTCGATCTCGACCCTCGACCGCCCGGTGATGGTGGCCTACCTGATGCTGGTGTCGCTGCTGTTCATCAGCATCAACTTCACGGTCGACATCGCCTATGTCGCGCTCGACCCGCGCCTGCGTGCCAGGAAGACCACATGACGGACACCGCCGCCACGCCCGCCGTGGCCAGCCCGCTGCGGCTGTTCCTGGCGGAGTTCGGCGAAAGCCGTGTGTCGGTGGTGGCGGTCGTGTTGCTCGGCCTGATCATCCTGCTGGCGGTCGCCGCACCGCTGATCACACCGCAGAACCCCTACGACCTGGCCAAACTCGTGCTCACCGACGCGCGCCGCCCGCCCGGTTTTGTAGGCAGCAACGGCTTCACGCACTGGCTCGGCACCGACGCGCAGGGGCGCGATCTGTTTTCGGCCATCCTGTACGGGTTGCGCATCTCGCTCCAGGTCGGCCTGATGGCCGGCGCGATCGCCTTCTCGCTGGGCGCGACGCTGGGCACGCTGGCGGGCTTCGTCGGCGGGCGGCTCGAAACCCTGATCATGCGGCTGATCGACCTGCAGCTGTCGTTCCCCGCCATCCTGCTGGCACTGGTGCTGGCGGCGCTGCTGGGCCAGGGCAAGTGGCAGCTGATCGCGGCGCTGGTGACGGCCCAGTACGCCTACTTCGCGCGCACCGCGCATGGCGCCGCCACCGCCGAGCGCTCCAAGGAATACGTCGAGGCGGCGCTGTCGACACCACTCAGCCCGGCGCGCGTCGCGTTCCGGCACGTGTTGCCCAACTGCCTGCCACCACTGATCGTGGTGGCCACGGTGCAGGTGGCCAACTCGATCGCGCTCGAAGCCACACTGTCGTTCCTCGGGCTGGGGTTGCCGGTGGCGGAACCTTCGCTGGGCATGCTGATCGCCAACGGCTTCCAGTACATGTTGTCGGGCCGTTACTGGATTTCGATCTATCCCGGCATCGCGCTGATCGCGCTGATCGTGGTGATCAACCTGGTCGGCGACCAGATCCGCGACCAGCTCAACCCGCGGCTCAAGCGATGATCGGCGCCACTACCAGTGCGGGGGCAGGATGAGCGCCGCGCCGGGCCGCCCCAGGCAAGCTCGCTCGCACCGCAGTGCGCAGCGCGAAGGGTTCCATTGAGCGCCGCGCCGGGCCACCTCAAGCAAGCTCGCAGCGCAGCTCGCGCAGCGGAGGTACCCCGGTGAGCGCGCCGTTGCTCCGGGTGCGCGATCTCTGCACCCAGTTTGCAACCCGCGCCGGCGTGGCCCGGGCTGTGGACGGCGTGTCGTTCGATGTCCATGCAGGCGAGATCGTCGGCCTGGTCGGCGAGTCCGGCTCCGGCAAGAGCGTGACGGGTTATTCGATCCTCGGGCTGGTCGATCCGCCGGGGCGCATCACCGGCGGATCGGTGCAGCTGGACGGCCAGGAACTGGTCGGCCTGCCGCGCAGCCAGCTGCGCGCCTTGCGCGGCCGGCGCATCGCGATGGTGTTCCAGGACCCGATGAGCACCCTCAACCCGGTGCTCACGGTGCTGGCCCAGATGGAGCTTGCGATGTTGGCGCACGGTCGGCCGAACCGCGAGCAGATGCGCCAACGCGCCGTCGACGCGCTGGCCAAGGTTGGCATTCCCGACCCACAGCGGCGCCTGACGGCTTATCCGCACGAGTTTTCGGGTGGCATGCGCCAGCGCGTCGCGATCGCGATCGCGTTCCTGAACCACCCGGGCCTGGTGATATGCGACGAACCGACCACCGCGCTGGATGTCTCGATACAGGCGCAGATCCTGGTGGAGATGAAAACCCTGGTCCGCGAAGCCGGCGTGAGCCTGGTCTGGATCAGCCACGACCTCGCCACCGTGTCGGTACTGGCCTCACGCCTGCTCGTGATGTATGCCGGGCGCCTGATCGAGGAGGGACCCACCGCTGAGGTGCTGCGTCGACCGCGCCACCCCTACACCCAGGGGTTGATCGACAGCCTGCCGTCGCGGGCCGCGCCGGGGCGCGACCTGACCCAGATTCCGGGCGCCACCCCGGCGCTGACCGGATTGCCGTCCGGCTGCGCCTTCCGCTCGCGCTGCGCCCACGCCACCGGCACTTGCGCCAGCGCGCCCGCCCAGACGGTCGAAGCGCCAAGGACCTGGCGCTGCCACCATCCGCTGCATCTCGGCGCCGTGGCGACAAGCGCGGGGGCTGCATGAGCGCGCGGGCCGCTTCCAGGGTGCGGGCAGCGCGGCGCGACACCCGGGCGGGTGTGCGCACATGGGCAGCGCGC
This sequence comes from Betaproteobacteria bacterium, assembly GCA_031381865.1. Lineage (GTDB taxonomy): Bacteria > Pseudomonadota > Gammaproteobacteria > Burkholderiales > Burkholderiaceae_C > CAISIP01. The sequence continues at coordinate 7,929 of JANMYG010000658.1, forward strand.
CCCGGCACCCGGGTGGGTGTGCACACATGGGCAGCGCGCCCCGGCGCCCGGGTAGGTGTGCACACATGGGCAGCGCGCCCCGGCGCCCGGGTAGGTGTGCACATATTGGCAGCGCGCCCCGGCGCC
>JANMYG010000659.1:0-26383 GCA_031381865.1 Betaproteobacteria bacterium
ACGGCAAGAACATCTTCGCCATCGGCGGCCGCGGCATCGCGACCCACCTGCTGGTCAACAGCGAGAGCGGCAAGCTGGCCGACACCGCCATGGCGCTGGGCGACCGCGCCGCCGACATCTGCCCGGTGGGCGTGATCCTGCCCAAGCGGCGCGGCTTCGTGATTCCGATCGGGCAACGGCGCTTCGACGCCAAGCCGGTGTCGGAGCAGGTTGAAGGCGGGCCGGCATGAGCCGCCGGGCTGCTCCAGAGGCAGCGGATCGCACGGGGGCTGCGCCATGACGCTGCCCGTGATGCCCCACGGGCCGCGCAAGCTCAAGGTCGCCACCGTGTCGCTGGCCGGCTGCTTCGGCTGCCATATGTCTTTCCTCGACATCGACGAGCGCTTGTTCGAGCTGATCGAACACATCGAGTTCGACCGCTCGCCGCTGACCGACATCAAGGTGGTGGGCCACTGCGACATCGGCCTGATCGAAGGCGGGCTGTGCAACGCCGAAAACGTGGTGGTGCTGCGCGAGTTCCGCGCGCACTGCAAGACGCTGGTGGCGGTTGGCGCCTGTGCCATCACTGGGGGCCTGCCGGCGCAGCGCAACCACCTCGACCTGGGAACCATGCTGACCGACGTGTACCGCAGCCGCCCGGGCCTGAGCGCCGGCAGCGCGATCCCGAACGACCCCGAGCTGCCGCTGCCGCTCAACAAGGTGCACCCGATCCACGAGGTGGTGCACGTCGACTATTTCCTGCCCGGTTGCCCACCCTCGGCCGACGCGTTCTGGAGCTTCCTGACCGACCTGATGGCCGGTCGCACGCCCAGACTCGGACACGGCCTGATCCACTATGACTAGCGTGAAGTTCGATTTGTCCGCGAGGCAAAGCCGCAGGCAGCTGTCAACGACCGCTTCCGGCCCAAAGCTGACGTTCGTTGTTTGGCCCGCGTTGGTCTTGTGTGCGCGTCGCGATGTCGCACGGGGCGGCAAAGGCCCGCGCGGACAGCGCGCAGCGCTTCACTGTGGCGGTCGGGCGCTGAACGCGCCGGCTGCCTTGCGGTGCGCGGTCTTGCGCCCGCATCGCCAAACTCGCTGCGTTCGCTGCGCTCTCTGCGCTCGGACAGTGGCGATGAGAATGATGACGAACGCGCTGCGCGCTGGGCGCAAGCCCTGTGCTCCTCAGCGCCACAGAGGCGCGCTGCACGCTGTCCCCACGGACCTTTGCCGCCGGGCTTCTGGTATGCGGGCCGTCGGGGCCCGGAATCCGGCTCCGGCTCCGGACCCCGGAGCAACGCACACCAAATCCCCAGCGTCGCGGCAGGCGGGACCCGGCGCGGGCGATTTGTGGGGCGCCGAGGAGCGCAGCGGGCGGGGCGGCGCGCGCAGCGCGCTTGGTCAACATTCTCATCGCGCCTGTCCGAACGAAGAGCCCGCAGGGCGCGTAGTGAGTTGCGCGATGCGCCCCGCGCGCGAGCACCGCAGGGCAGTCTGCGCGTCCAGCGCCAGACCGCCCCACCATGAGCGCGCGCCGGGTCCCGCCTGCCGCGAGGCGCGCCAACGAGAGGCAATCGGCGATCAAGAGCCAATGTCCGCAACGGGCCGAAAGCGGACTTTGCAACAGCCTGCGCGATCCATCGGCCGGGAACGGGACGCAACACAGTGGAGCAACTGACATGACGACTTCGCTTGAAACCGCCGCCCAGCCGCAGGGGCTGCGCCGGGTCGCGATCGACCCGGTGTCGCGCGTCGAGGGCCATGGCAAGGTGACGATCCTGCTCGACGCGAACAACTGCGTGCAGCAGGTGCGGCTGCATATCGTCGAGTTCCGCGGCTTCGAGAAATTCATCGAGGGCCGGCCGTACTGGGAGGTGCCGGTGATGGTGCAGCGGTTGTGCGGCATCTGCCCGGTGTCGCACCACCTCGCGGCGTCCAAGGCGTTCGACCGTGTGGTGGGAGCGTCGCCGGTCACACCGTCGGCCGACAAGATCCGCCGGCTCATGCATTACGGCCAGGTGATGCAGTCCAACGCACTGCACTTCTTCCACCTCGCGTCGCCCGACCTGCTGTTCGGATTCGACTCCGACGTGAACCGGCGCAACATCGTCGGCGTGGCGCAGGCGCATCCCGACATCGCCAGGAAAGGCGTGTTGCTGCGCAAGTTCGGCCAGGAGGTGATCCGCGCCACTGCCGGCAAGCGCGTGCACGGCACCGGCTCGGTGCCGGGCGGCGTCAACAAGCATGTCAGCATCGAGGACCGGGCGCTGCTGCAGCGCGACGTGGCGCAGATGCTGGCCTGGGCGCAGGAGGCGGTCGATATCGCCAAACAACTGCATGCGCAGAACCCGGCGCTGTACGACAGCTTCGGCAGTTTCCGCTCCAACATGTTGTCGCTGGTGCGCGCCGACGGTGCGCTGGACCTCTACGACGGCGTCATCCGCGCGCGCGACGCCGCGGGCAAGATCATCTTCGACGGCGCCAGCGACCAGGGTTACCTGGACCTGATCGAGGAGGACGTGAAGCCCTGGACCTACATGAAGTTCCCGTTCCTCAAGAGCCTGGGGCGCGAACACGGCTGGTACCGCGTGGGGCCGCTGGCGCGCCTGCAGAACTGCGACTTCATTCCGAGCCCGCTGGCCGAGGTGCAGCGGCGCGAGTTCATCGACTGGGGCAAGGGAGAACCGATCCACGCCACGCTGGCCTACCACTGGGCCCGCATGGTCGAGGTGCTGCATTGCATCGAGGTGATCACCGGGCTGCTCGATGACCCGGACATCCTGGCCGGGGAACTGATGGCCGGCGGGCCGCGCCGGCGCGGCGGCGTCGGGGTGATCGAGGCGCCGCGCGGCACACTGATACACCATTACGAAGTGGGCGACGACGACCTCGTGACGATGTGCAACCTGATCGTGTCCACCACCCACAACAACCAGGCCATGAACGAGGCGGTGCGCTCTGTGGCGCGCGAATACCTCGACGGGCGCGAGTTGACCGAGGGCCTGCTGAACCACATCGAAGTGGCCATCCGCGCCTACGACCCCTGCCTGTCGTGCGCCACCCATGCGCTGGGCCAGATGCCGCTGGACGTGGCGCTGGTCGGGCCCGAAGGCGAGCTGGTCGACCGGGTGCTGCGGTCGCAGGACGGGGAATTCCTGCACGATCTGCGACCTCCATCCGGGCTGGCGGCATGAGAACCGCACGGCCACCCCATGCAGGCGCACCCCGCAGCCCGCCGCGCGCCGGTGCCCCGATGAGCAAGGCGCCAGGCCGCCCCGGGCAAGCTCGCACCGCAGCTGGCAGAGCGAAGGCATACCAATGAACACCGCGCCGGGCCGCCCCGAAGCAAGCTCGCACCACAGCCCGCAGGGCGAAGGTACACCAGTGGCGATGCCGCGGCCCGACGTGCCACCGATCCTGGTGTTCGGTTGGGGCAACCTGAGCCGGGGCGACGACGCGCTCGGGCCGCTGTGTGTCGGGCAGCTGCGCGATGCACTGGCCACCGACAGCCGGGTGGAATGCCTGGACGACTACCAGCTGCAGGTCGAGCACGCGCTCGACCTGGTGGGCCGCGAACGCGTGTTGTTCGTGGACGCCAGCCTGCGCTGCCACGCTCCGTTCGAGGTGACGCAGCTGCAGCCGCAACAGGATGCGAGCTTCACCACGCACGCCATGTCGCCGCAGGCGCTGATGCAGGTTTTTCGCGACCTGCACGGTCAGCCGCCGCCACCCTGCACGCTGCTGGCGATCCGCGGCGGATCGTTCGAGCTCGGCGAGCCGCCGGGCGCCGGCGCGCTGGAACACCTGGCGGCTGCGCTGTCGTGGGCACAAGGCTGGCTCGCAACGGGCGCCACCGGTACGTCGCAGCAACCGGGGCCGGCGCATGCATGAGCTCAGCCTGGCCGACGGTATCGTGCGTTTGGTGCAGGACGCCGCCGCGCGCGAACACTTCCGGCGCGTCGCCACACTGCGCCTGGAGGCCGGCGCGTTGGCCGGCGTCGAAGTGCAGGCGCTGCTTTTTGCGCTGGCGGCGATCGTGCCCGGCACCTGCCTGGAGGCGGCCACGATCGAGATCGCGCAGCCACCCGGGCAGGCCTGGTGCGCGCGCTGCGCCTGCGAAGTGCAGATCGACAGCCGTGCCGACCCGTGTCCGCTGTGCGGTGGTTATCCGGTGCGGGTCACGGGTGGGCGCGACCTGCGCGTGCTCGACCTGGTGGTTCTGGCAGATTGAAGGAGAGCGATATGTGTGTCGTATGTGGATGCAGCAGCAGCGCGAGCCCGGACCAGCATGAACCTGCCGTGGCAGCGCCGTCCGAGGCCGGGGTGCTGCATTACGGCGCCACCCCGGCGCATGCGTCCGTGCCTGGCCTGGATGGCGCACGCGTAGTCAAACTCGAAGCCGATGTGCTGGGCGCCAACCAGCGCCTGGCCGATCGCAACCGCGCGCATTTCCAGGCCCATGGCGTGCGTGCCTGCAACCTCGTGTCTGCGCCCGGCTCGGGCAAGACCACGTTGTTGTGCGCCACCATCGCGGCGCTGCGCCAACGCGCGCCGCAGCTGCCGCTGGCGGTGATCGAAGGCGACCAGCAGACCAGCCGCGACGCCGAACGCATCCGCGCCGCCGGCGCACCGGCGATCCAGGTCAATACCGGGCGTGGCTGCCATCTGGACGCGCAGATGGTGGGTGATGCGTTTGCGCGGCTCGACCTGCATTCGCATGCCCACCGGCACGAACCCGCGCACGGGGCGGCGCACGACGGCACCGGCGCGCTGCTGCTGATCGAGAACGTCGGCAACCTGGTCTGCCCGGCGCTGTGGGATCTGGGCGAAGAGAGCAAGGTCGTGATCCTGTCCGTCACCGAAGGCGCAGACAAGCCGCTCAAGTACCCCGACATGTTCGCGGCCGCCACGCTGATGGTGATCAACAAGATCGACCTGCTGCCCTACGTCGATTTCGACGTCGCGTCGTGCGTGGAATTTGCGCGCCGCATCAACCCCGGCATCAAGGTGCTGCAACTCTCGGCCACCCGGGGCGACGGCATGGCCGACTGGCTCGACTGGTTGCTGCGCGATGGCGGGCCGTCGCCCCGCATCTGACAGAAGACTTCAGCTCCGCTGCAGCGCGGGCCAATCGACTTCGACCACCAGGCCGCCGAGCGCGGCCGAGCGGCCGACCTGCACCACCACATGGTGCACGGCGGCGATGCGCCGCACGATCGACCAACCCAGGCCGCTGCCGCCCTGGGCGCTGCCGATGACACGGAAGAAACGCTCACCCAGGCGCGACATGTCCGGCGCCTGCATTCCAGGCCCGCTGTCCTCGACCTTCAGGCGCACCCGTTCTCCATGGCTCGACACGGAGACTTGCACGCGCGACTGCTCCGGGCTGTAACGGATCGCGTTGTCCACCAGGTTGCGCACCAGCACGGCCAGCAAGGTCGCGTCGCCCTGCACCGGGCACGGCGCGGCCGCGTCGAGTTCGATCGTCTGGCGTTGGCGGATCGCCTGCGGGGCCAGCTCTGCCACTACGCGGCGCACCAGCTCGCCCAGGTCCAGCGGGGTCGCCACCGGCATGGCCCCGACCTCGACCCTGGACAAGGTCAGCAATTGTTCGACCAGCCGCGTGGCGCGGTCGCAACCGGCCAGCGTGGCCTGCAGCGCGTGGCGCCGCAGCGCGTCGTCGGCCTCACCGAGCGCGACCTGCGCCTGTGCACGGATCGCCGCGATAGGCGTGCGCAACTCGTGCGCCGCATCGGCCGTGAACCGCCGCTCGGACTCCATCAACGACCCGATACGCTCGAACAGGCCATTGAGCGCGGCCAGCATCGGCGCCATCTCGGACGGTGCACCGGCGAGCGTTATCGGGTCCAGCGCCTGCGGCTGGCGCGCCGCCAGCGTGTGCCCGAGCCGGCGCAATGGCGCCATGCCCTGGTACACCGCCCACCACGCCACCAGGGCCAGCAGCGGCAACGCGACCAGCATCGGCGCCAGTGTGGCGCGCAACACGGCCCGCACGATGGCTGCGCGCCCCTGCGCCCGCTCGCCCACATACACCTGCATGTCGCTCTCTGCACCATAGGCCGCGAAGACGCGCCAGACCCGGTTGTCGATCTGCACGGTCTGAAAGCCGGTCTGGAATTGCCGGTTCGGCGCCATCATCGGTGCGGCGGGCGCGTTGGCCGAGCGCAGCAGCAACCGGCCTTCGTGAAATACCTGGAACGCGACCTTGGGCGACTGGCTGTGCAGCATCGGCGCATCGATCACGTGGTCGTCGTCCTCGACCGCGCGCACCTGCTGCATCACGAGCAGCGAGGCGGCCTGCGCCAGGTGGCCGTCCAGCAGTTCGTCGAGCTCGCTGCGCACGTCGAACCAGGTCATGACCGCGGTGACCAGCCACACGCCCGCCACCAGCCCTACCACCAGCACCAGCAGGCGACCCTGCAGGGAGCGCGGACGCCGCGTCACGACCCGGCGCCCGTCACCGTTGCACCGGCGCCGAATCGCGCAGCATGTAACCGACGCCGCGCACAGTCTCGATCAGCGCGCTGCCGAGTTTGCGCCGCAGGTGGTGGATATGCACCTCGACCGTGTTGCTCTCGACCTCCTGGCCCCAGCTGTACAGGTGTTGTTCGATCTGCTCGCGCGAGAGCACGCGACCGGCATTGAGCATCAGGGCGTGCAGCATGTCGAACTCGCGCGTCGACAGGGCCACCGGCACGCCGGACAGCTGCACCGAGCGCGCGGCCGGGTCCAGCACCACGTTGTGCGCCGTCAGCCGTTCCTGCGGCCGGCCGTGGGCGCGGCGCACCAGCGCACGCAGCCGCGCCGCCAGCTCGTCCAGGTCGACCGGCTTCACCACATAGTCGTCGGCGCCATGGTCGAGCCCGCGGATGCGGTCGGGCACCGCATCGCGGGCCGTCAGCACCAGTATCGGCAGGTCCACCCCGGACTTGCGCACCGAGGCCAGCACGTCCATGCCGTCCTTGCGCGGCAGCCCGAGGTCGAGCACCGCTGCGGCATAAGCCTGCGCCCGCAATTCGCGCTCGGCGGCCTCGCCATCACGCACCCAGTCGACCTGGAAACCGAGCTGGCGCAGGCCGGCGCGCAAACCGTCACCGAGCAGTGGATCGTCTTCGGCCAGCAGGATACGCATGGGACGATTATGGAACCTGCGCCCGCGCTCAGTCGTCGTCGCGCTCGTGGTCGCGGGCCGATGCGGCGGGTGTGCCGGGGAGTCCACCGGACGGCGCGGTCTGCCACTGCAGCCACCAGAAACCCAGCACCGCTACGAGCATCAGGGCCGCCACACTGCGCCAGGCGCTGCGCACGCCGTCCTCGGGACGCGCGGGCTTGCGCCCGCTGAACATCGCGCCGACCAGATTCTCGTGATGCAGGCGGCTGGCCAGCAGCACACCGGCCACATGCACGCCCACCACGGCCAGCATCAGGTTGGCCGCCCCCTCGTGCAGCCCACCCAGCCACGCGCCGCCGACGTCGTTGAACGTGGCCCACCCGGAGGCCGTGATGGCTAGTGTGAGCCCGAGCAGCAGCAGGATGGCCAGTGCACCGGCCGGGTTATGCCCGACGTGGTGCTCGGGCCGGCCACGCAGCAGCGCGACCAGATAACGTCGGACGGCGCGCGGGCCGCGCACAAAACTCGAGAACCGGGCGTGACGCGTGCCCACCAGGCCCCACAGGATGCGAAACAGCACCAGGCCGGCCATCGTATAACCCAGCGTCACGTGCACGAGGCGCCAGCGCTCGCTCTCGGCGCTGAGGTAGGCGCCGGCAAAACTGGCCACCATCAGCCAGTGGAAGACACGCACCGGCGCGTCCCACACCAGGACCTTGCGGCCCGCCGGGACATAGGTTGGCGCCTCAGCGCGGGATACGGACGTCGTGTTCATTGAAATCTCCTTTTTCAGCTTGGGCATGGCAGGCGCTGCAGTTCGCGGCACTCTTCACCGCGGGCGACTTCCAGGTGGCTGGCGCCACCTCGTCGTGCTTGCGCACGAACCACGCCGAACGGGTGATGCGGTCTTCGGGCGGCGCCTCGCGCACACGCTTGTAGGTGCCGGCGTTGGCGGCGAGCCAGGCCGAGAGCTCCTTCAGCGTGGCCGGATCGAGCGACGCATCGGTACCGAAATGGCGCTGCAGGATGCCCATCAGGTGCGCCCAGGAAGCCGCCGGCAACATGCCGGCCGGATAGGGTATGTGGCAGGCGGCACATTCCTGCCGGTACAAGGGCGGCACAGGGGCGCCGGCCGCGCGGCTGCCGGCGTCCGCGTGCGCGCCATGGGACAGGCCTACAGCGGCGATCAGCCCGGTCAGGATCCGGTCGAGTTGGTAACGCGCACGACGGTGCATGGTGGCGCCTGCGGTAGTTGGTGTGGTGGGTCGCATGGTCGGTGCTTCAGGGTTTGAGCGTCATGAGCCAGGACAACACGTCGGCCTTTTCGGCGGCGCTGCACTCGCGCGCCAGCACGTCGTTGCAGTTGCGCCGAAACCATTTCTCAGCCTTCGCCGCATCGGTGAATCGCTCGGGGCTGGTGGCCGGCGCCAGCGCCGCGATCGGTTTGCCGGTCGACGCGTGTTTGCCCACCTGCGTGGGCACGGCGCCGTGGCAGGACGAGCAGCTCCACTCCTGCCCGTGGCGCGTGGTGAACAACTGCTGGCCGCGCGCCGGTACCGCGGCGCCGCCGGCCTGGGCGCTGTAATCCGCGAGCAGCTGGGCCGGCGTCGCGGCATGGGCCACCGGGGCCAGGCCGGCAGCGGCGAGCAGCACCGCGCCGGCGAGACGCCGGTACCGGTTGCGGGCGATGGATCGGTTGCCGCCTCGGGTCATGGTCGAATGCTGCATGGCAACTCCTTTGCCGCCATGGTGCATTCGAAGGCTTAGCGTTTTCTTAAGCGGTGCGGGTCCGCCGGCACGCGAAGGTTCACATCAGGATGACGTCGTGTTCGGGAGGCATCCGAGCCGATTTCCTGCCCTTCGCGATGGCCTGGTCAGGGCCAACAGATGGCGCTTGGCTCGAGTCGCTGCCACGTGCAGCAATGCCCTTTCAGCTGTTTCCGTCTGATCCGAAACGCCTGCATTCCCATCGCCTGCAAACAGCTCCGCGTACTTGGTCGCTCCCGTGCACGCAACGAGCCCTGCGCGCAGTCACTGCAGTTCCGGTGCCGTGACAAGGGCCTTGGCCAGGCGGCCGGCCTGGTCGGTGACCAAAGCGTTCATCGGGTGGGGGAGCTTGAAGATGTGGTGGCGCAGCGCGAGGAAACGTTCGAGCAGCCCGATGAAGCCCGGTATGGTGGACGGGCACGCGGTGCGCAGAAAGTCCGCGACGCCCTGCCTGACTTGCCCGGCAACGACCAGCGGTCGCATGTGCCCTGCATCACGCCGCATCAGCTCATGCCGGGGCCGTGGCCCACGGGTCCAGCAGTTGCACCGGCAGACCCACGAAGTCGCGCACATTGCGCGTCACCAGCACCAGACCATGCTGGGCGGCAGTGGCGGCCAGCAGGCTGTCGATGGCTGGCAGCGGCCGGCCGGCTGCCGCCACCATGCGGCCCCAGCGGTCGGCCACGGCCGTGTCGACACCCAGGATGCGGCCGGTGAAAAAGGCCGGCAGGTCGGCTTCGAGCCAGTCGTTCAGCCGCATTCGCCGCTGCGCGTCGGCCACGGCTTCGATGCCTTTGCGGATTTCGCCCAAGGTCAGCACGCTGAGAAAGAGCGTGCTCGCCGGTCGCGCGGCGAACCAGACCTGCACGGCCTTGTTCGGCGCCTTGCGCCGCAGCTCCGACAACACGTTGGTATCGACCAGATAACTCACAGCTTGGGCACCCGGCGCGTGCGGCTGCGCTCGCGCTCGAAGACCGGCTCATCGCTGCCCGCCAGTGGCGAGGCCTGCATGAAATCCAGCAACGAGCCCTTGGCCTGGCACAGCGTGTCGAAGGTGGCTTGCGACACCACCACCGCCACCGGCTTGCCGTGCAAGGTGATGCCCTGCGGCGCCGCTTGTGCGCGCTTGACGAGCTCGGACATGCGAGCCTTGGCTTCCTGCAGTTGCCAGTGTTCCATGGGGGATTCTCCAAGTCTGACCAGACTGGTCATATTGTAGGCGGAGCGGCCCGGCTGGCGAAGTGCGCCCAGGCGATTCGGCAGTCTTGCTCGCGGTCAGCCAGGCTGAACGGAGCGACGTATTGAAACGTTCCGCGGACCGGACCGCCGGGCAGGGTGTCGTCCATGACCCTGGTGTAGCCCGCCACCTCCTGTTCGTTGCGTATGCAGAACTTCTGGATCTTGAGGTTCGCCAGCAGTCGCTCGACCTCGCGGTCGGACAGCTCGCTATCCTCGATACGGGTCGATGATCCGATGCTCTCGATCGTGGCAACCCGCAGTAGCGCAGACAGGCGATCAGGCGCCAGCGTCCGGCGCGCGCGTCAGGCACCCTTGAACTCGTCGACGCCGGCGACAAGACTCAGAAGCTCCGGCGTGATCCGGATGGAGGCTGACCGGCCCATCGCCGGCCGTGTTACGCCATTCACGCAACCACTTGAGCCCATTGAAACAAATTGCCTCCGAGCGTGACGCTCACTTGACCCTTCGCAGCGTCGCCCGCCCGACTGCGGGCAAGTCGACCGTCGCCAGCCGAGAGTCAACTTGCATGCGCGACCGCACGCGCATCGGGAAGCGCCCAAGCACGGGCAGCGGCAGGGACAGCACGGCTGCCAGCTCGGCAAGCAGCAGGCTCCGTGCATCGCGGGCCACCACTGCCGCAATGCCACCGCCGAGGGTCTTTGCACCGACATGCCGCATCAACGTTTGCGCTCGCTGTTACGATGAACAAATCGGCAGGAAACTCAGAGTTTCCATAGGGAGATCTTGGCCATGAAACGGTTCGCACAGCGCATTTTTCTCGCCTGCGCGCTGACCTGGCTGCCGGCCACCCCCCAGGCACAGCCGTTCCCGACCGGCCCGATAAGTCTCGTCGTTCCGCTTGCCCCGGGCGACGCTGCGGACATCGCCGCGCGCGCCCTGGGCGAAGAGATATCGAGGCTGCTGAAGACGCCGGTGCTCTTGATCAATCGTCCCGGGGCCGGGGGCGCCGTTGGCACCGGCAGCATCGTCCAGGGCAGAAAAGACGGTCACACGATTCTGTTTGCGCAAAATAGCGCGCTTAGCTTTCGTGCCGTTCTCGACCCGCAGTCGCGCACCTACGATGCGCTGCTGGATCTGGTGCCACTCGGCACCGCCTCACGCACGCCGATCATCCTCGTCGTGCGCAGCGACGCACCGCACAGGAACTTCGCGGAGTTGATTGAATACTCGAAGAATAACCCTGGCCGGGTGCGCATCGGTCACCCTGGTTCCGGCTCGGTCGGTGATTTCTGCGTGCAATTGATCAATGCGCTCACGGGTGCGGAGCTCGTGCCGGTTCCCTATGTCGGCGCTGCCCCCGTCGTCGTGGCATTGCGTGGAGAACACATCGAAGGCGTCGTGCTGTCGCTCGGTGCGCTGAACGCTCACCTCAAGTCAGGGGCGTTCCGGGGTCTTGTCGCTTCAAGCCGGTCTCCCGAGTTTGTCGACATACCCACGATGCGCGAGCTCGGCTATCAAGAGGAACTGTTCGGCATCTGGTTCAGCTTTCTCGCGCCCGCAGGGATTCCCGAAGACGCGAAGAAGGCCCTCGTTGGCGCGATTGAACGGGCGGTCAAGTCACCCGCAATCACGGCCAGATTGGCGACGTTCGGTATCTTGCAGAGCTACGCCACACCCGAGCAGACCGCGGCCGAGATCCGCGCTGAGTTTGCGCGGGTCAGCGCGTTGGCCAGGAGGACCGGTTTGGTCAAATGAAGCTGGTAAGGCAGGCGCCGAACGAAATCTAATGCAGCAGGGCTGCCGCAGCGGCGCGCGCATCCGGCATCACGTCGTAGCCATAAAGGTGCTTGCGGAATTCGGCGTGCGCCGCGAGCTCTGCGTCGCGCACACCGAGATCTGCGTGGGCGGAATCGAGACGCAGTCCATTCTGCCGGGCGCCAAGCTGAATCTCTGCCACACGCTCCCGACGCAATCGCTCGTAGGCAAGCAGCGACGCCGGGACTGCCGACGCGTCCACTTGTGCCAGGATCGTCGCGAGCGCCATGCCGTCCTCGATCGACTGGTTGGCCCCTTGGCCTAGATGCGGCAGCATCGGATGTGCCGCGTCGCCGAGCAGCGTCAGCCGGCCTTTGGTCCATGTCGGTAACGGCTCGCGGTCGTACAGCGCCCAGCGAAATGTCTTGTCGACTTGCTGCAGTACATTCCCGATGCGCGGGTCCCAACCTTCGAACTCGCGACGCAGTACCGCTGGATCCCCGGGCGCGGACCACGATTCCTTCATTTCCTCATCGGTCGGCACGAAACCGACGTAGTTGGCCATCGCTCCGTGACGAACAGGGAAGATCAGGAAATGCTTGGATGGACCGACCCACATTTGCCAGCGGTCCATCGGCCAGTTCGGCAGGCGCTCGCGCGACACGAGCCCTCGATAGGAAATGGTGCCGTGAAAGACGGGCTTCGAGGACGCCAGGACGAACGAGCGCAGTTCGGAGTGAATTCCGTCGGCGGCAACCACAACTTCGGCCTCGGCGGTGGCGCCGTTGGCGAAACTTACGCGTGCTACGTCGCCGTTCTGCTCGAAGCCGATGGCACGGTGGCCAGTACGGACAATCCCCGCCGGCAGGTTGGCAGCGAGGAGATTGACGAAGTCTGCGCGGTGCATGCCAAAGGTCGCGTTCCAGCCGGAGGCGTCCGACACCTGCACCGGGGCGATCGGCGTACCGTCATGGCGAAAGTAGTAGGAGCCCACACCGACTCGCGCACCCCATTTCTCTACGGCGGGCCCGAGACCCACACGCTCCAAGTGGCGCACCGCATTCGGTGTCACATACACACCAGCGCCGACCTCGCCCAGTGCGGACGCCTGTTCATAAACTGAAACGCGCAGCCCCTGTGCGATCAGCGCATTGGCGGCAAACAAGCCACCTATGCCGCCTCCGATGATCACGACGTTTGGCCGAGATGCCATATCAAGTCACCCGAAAATGGTTCAACACGGCATTGTGCGTGCACGGCTGGCGCAAGGCAACACGGGTTAGCTGACCTGCGTGCTGGCAGCCAGGTTGGCGAGCTTCTTGGCGCAGTAGTCCTTGGCCAGTTGTCCCATCGTCCAGTCCTTCGGCGCGGTGGCTCTGGCGTTGTGCCTGTCGGCGGCAGGGTTGCGGCCATGCATGATCCCGGCGCGCTTGATGCTGGCGATGCCTCTCGCATCGGCCAGCCTGAAGTCCGGGTAGCGCCCGATCGACATACCCAGCCAACGACCCAGTTCGAGTGGAATGTCGTGAGACGTCAAGACCCCGGAAAACCATCGAAACCCGAAAACTCCATGTTTCATGCGGGTTTGCGAATGGCAAGCGGGCTGCCGTGGGACGGCATGAAACCTCACATCAGGATGATGTCGTATTGCTCCTGCCCCATCGCCGTCTCGCTCTGCAGCGACACCGATTTGCCGATGAACTCGCTCAAACCGGCGAGGTGCTGGCTTTCCTCGTCCAGGAACAGCTCGATCACCTTGGGCGAGGCCACAACGCGAAACTCGCGTGGATTGAACTGGCGCGCCTCGCGCAGGATCTCGCGGAAGATGTCGTAGGCCACGCTGCGCGCGGTCTTGACGATGCCGCGGCCCTGGCAGGCGGCGCAGGGCTCGCACAACATGTGGGCCAGCGACTCGCGCGTGCGTTTGCGCGTCATCTCGACCAGCCCGAGCTGCGAGAAGCCGCCGGCGGTGGTTTTGACCCGATCGCGCGCCAGCTGTTTGCGGAACTCGGCCAGCACCGCGTCACGGTGGTCTTCGCGCACCATGTCGATGAAGTCCGCGATGATGATGCCCCCCAGGTTGCGCAGGCGCAGCTGGCGCGCAATCGCCTGCGCGGCCTCGAGGTTGGTCTTGAAGATCGTGTCGTCGAAGTTGCGCGCGCCCACAAAACCGCCGGTGTTCACGTCGACCGTGGTCAGGGCTTCGGTCTGGTCGACGATCAGGTAACCACCCGACTTGAGCTCCACCCGGCGCCCCAGGGCACGGGCGATCTCCTCGTCGACACCGTACAGGTCGAAGATCGGCCGCTCGCCCTTGTAGTGCTGCAGTTTGGCGCTCGCCGAGGGCATGAACTCGCGCCCGAAGTTCTGCAGGATGTCGAATTGCTCGCGTGAATCCACCCTGATCGATTGCGTGGCGTCGCCGGCGAGGTCGCGCAACACGCGTTGCAGCAGGCTCAGGTCCTGGTGCAGCAGCGACAGCGCGGGCAGGCGCGTCGACGCGTCCTTGATGCGTGCCCAGGCCTTGCGCAGGTAGGCGATGTCCTCGGACAGTTCGGCGTCGCTGGCGTCCTCGCCGTTGGTGCGCAGGATGAAGCCGCCGCCGTCGGCCTGAGTCAGCAGTTGCAGCCGCGCGCGCAGTTCATCGCGCTGGCTGGGTGTGATCTTCTGCGACACGCCCACATGGTCGTCCTGGGGCAGGAACACCAGCAGGCGCCCGGCGATGCTGATCTGCGTCGACAGCCGCGCGCCCTTGCTGCCGATCGGGTCCTTGATCACCTGCACCGTCAGCGACTGCCCTTCGAACACCTGCTTCTCGATCGGTATCTGCATCTGCGTCGCACGCACCGCGCCCGGCGCCTCGCCGTCGGGCTGGCGGTGCCAGACATCGGCCACGTGCAGGAAGGCTGCGCGCTCCAGGCCGATGTCGACGAACGCCGACTGCATGCCCGGCAACACCCGCGCGACCTTGCCGAGGTAGACGTTGCCGACCAGCCCGCGCTCCAGCGAACGCTCGACATGGAGCTCCTGCACCGCGCCGTTTTCGATGATGGCCACGCGCGTTTCCTGGGGCGACCAGTTGATCAGAATGTCTTCTTGCATGGTGCTTGTCCCGATCCGGCCTCAGCAGAGCCTGATTCCGAAGGCGCGCAACAGCTGCGCCGTCTCGAACAGGGGCAGGCCCATGATGCCAGAGTAGCTGCCGCCGATATGCGCGATGAACGCCGCCGCCCTGCCCTGCACGGCATAGGCGCCGGCCTTGCCGAGTGGCTCGCCGCAAGCGGCATAGGCGCGGATCTGCGCCGGCGCCAGCGGCGCGACGCGCACGCTTGATATGCTCAGCGCCTGCTCGCGCCGCGACGTGTCGCCGACCGCCACCGCGGTCAGCACCCGGTGGGTCCGCCCCGACAGTTGGCGCAGCATTGCGCGGGCCTGCGCCGCGTCGGCCGGCTTGCCCAGGATCGTGCGTCCGAAGGCAACCGTGGTGTCGGCGCACAGCACCGGCGCCGCGGCCAGGCCCAGGCGCTTGCGGCGCCGCAGGGCGGCATCGAGCTTGAGCTGCGTGACGCGCACCACGTAGGTCGCGGGCGCCTCGCCGGGACGCACCGCCTCCAGGCTCTCGGTGTCTTCATCCGCGTCGGGCAGCAACAACACGTGCGGCACGCCGAGCTGGTCGAGCAGCTGGCCGCGGCGCGGGCTCTGGGACGCGAGGTAGACAAACCCGGTCATGGGCGAGCGGGATCATTCACGGTGGTAGGGATGGTTGGCGTTGACCGACCAGGCGCGGTACAGCTGCTCCACCAGCAACACGCGTGCAAAGGCGTGTGGCAGGGTCAGGTCGGACAGGCGGATACGCTCGTGCGCGGATTGCGTGAAGGAGGGGTCGAGGCCGTCCGGCCCGCCGATCACCAGGCTGACGTCACCACCGCCGAGTTGCCATAACGTGAGCCGCTGCGCCAGCGCCACGGTGCTCAGGCTGGCGCCGCGTTCGTCCAGCACCACGATGCGGCTGCCGGGCGCAATCGCGGCACGGATGCGCTCGCGTTCGGCCGCCAGCAGGGTTGCGACGGTCTTCGAGCCGCGCGCCTCGGTCTTGACGGTCTTGAGTTCCAGCCGCAGTTCGGGCGGAAAGCGTTTCGCGTATTCGTCCCACGCCGACTGGGCCCAGGCCGGGACACGCTGGCCGACCGCGACAACCACCAGCCTCACGACGGCACGATCAGCGCTGGCGTGCCGGCGCTTTTTTGGCCGGGGACGGTGTGGCGGTCCGCGCCGCGGGCTTGCGCGCCCTGGCCGCGGCCGCCACCGGTTTGACCGGGGCCGCGGCCGTGCGCGCTGGCGCAGATGAAGACCTGGTCGCCGACGCCCTGGCTGAAGCGGATTTGGCGGCAGGCGCCCTCGTCGGCGCTGCCTTGGCCGGTGCTGCCTTGGCCGATGCTGCCTTGACCGAAGCTGCCTTGGCCGATGCTGCCTTGACCGATGCTGCCTTGACCGATGCTGCCTTGGCTGGTGCCGCCTTGGCCGGTGCTACCTTGGCTGGTGCTACCTTGGCCGATGCTGCCTTGGCCGGTGCCGTCCTGGCGGCTACCGTCCGGCCGGCCACCGGCTTGGCGGGCGCAGCGGGCGCGGACACCGCCCTGGCGGGTGCGGCCTTGCCAGCGCCCTTACGGGCGGCGCCGGCCTTGACCGGAGCGGCCTTGACGACCGCCTTGAGCACCGGCTTGACGGCGCCAAACTTCAGCCGCACCGGCTTCTCGCCCCACAGCTCCTCGAGGTGGTAATAGGTGCGAAAACTCGGCTGCATGATGTGCACCACCGCCTGCGCGCAGTCGACGATGATCCACTCGCCATTGGCCTCGCCTTCGATCCGCGGTTTGGGAAACCCGGCTTCGCGCACCGCGTCGCGCACGCTGGCGGCGAGTGCCTTGGTCTGCCGGTTGGAGGTACCTGACGCCACGATCACACGCTCGAACAGGGGGGACAAGTGCTCGGTGTCGAAAACCTGGATGTCCTGGGCCTTCACGTCTTCGAGCCCGTCGACGATGGCGCGCTGAAGTTTCTGGGTGTCTTTTTTGGCGGCGGTATCAGTAGTCATCAAGCGGATTGGTAGAGATGGTGGTCGACAATATAACGCGCAACGTCGTCGCAGACCAGCGGCGCCAGCGCCTGGCCGGCAGCGGCAAGGGATCGGATGTGGGTGGCGCTCACCGGCAACACCGGAAAGCGCAGCTGCCGGAACCGCGGCTCCAGCCCGGCAGGCGCAACGAATGCGGGCGCAATGCCGGTGATTCCTGCCCGTGCAGCTACGCAAATTGTAGCAAGCTGGACCAGCACGTCGGGCTCGTGCCAGCTGTGCAGGGCCTCGGCCTGGTCTTGCCCGAGCACCAGGAACAACTCGGCACCGGGGTTCTGGGCGTGCAGTTCGCGCAGCGTATCGACGCTGTAACTCGGCCCG
Organism: Betaproteobacteria bacterium; assembly: GCA_031381865.1. Classification (GTDB taxonomy): domain Bacteria; phylum Pseudomonadota; class Gammaproteobacteria; order Burkholderiales; family Burkholderiaceae_C; genus CAISIP01. Next base: position 17,289 of record JANMYG010000659.1, read on the forward strand.
CTGCGCAGGGTTTCACGCCCGTCCACCACCACCTCGGGCAGATCGGCAAAGGCCAGTTGCGCCATCGCCACGCGGTGTGCCGCGGGGGACAACATGCGCGACTTGTGCCATGCGTGGCCGGTCGGAAAGACGTACATCCGCTCCAGTTGCAATTGCCGCACGGCCGCCTCGACCAGCGCGCGGTGCGCCGCATGGGGCGGGTCGAAGGCGCCGCCGAACATGCCCACACGCCGGGGGCCGCGCGCCATCGGGCTCAAACCCAGTCCTTGCGAACCAGGAAGTTCCGGTACAGGTCGTCTTCGGGTGAACCCGCCAGCGGCACCTGCTGGTAGGCCCAGCTGGCCAGCGGCGGCATCGACAACAGGATCGACTCGGTGCGGCCGCCCGACTGCAGGCCGAAATGCGTGCCGCGGTCCCAGACCAGGTTGAACTCCACGTAGCGCCCGCGCCGGTAGAGCTGGAATTCGCGTTCGCGCGCGCCGTAGGCTACGCCCACGCGCCGTTCGACGATCGGCAGGTAGGCGCCAAGGAACGCATCACCGACCGAACGCAGCATGGCGAAACTCGACGTGAAACCCAGCTCGGAAAAGTCGTCGAAAAAGATGCCGCCGATGCCGCGCTGCTCCGAACGGTGGCGCAGGAAGAAGTAGTCGTCGCACCAGGTCTTGAAGCGCGCGTGCAGGTCGGCCCCGAAGGGTTGCAGGGCCGCCTGGCAGCTGCGGTGGAAATGCACCGCGTCCGGCTCGAAACCGTAATACGGCGTCAGGTCCATGCCGCCACCGAACCAGCACACCGTGTGGCCATCGCCGCCGGTGGCCGCCAGCATGCGCACATTCATGTGCACGGTCGGAACATAGGGATTGCGCGGATGGAACACCAGCGACACCCCTATCGCCTCGAACGGCGCGCCCGCGAGTTCGGGCCGGTGCTGGGTGGCGCTGTTCGGCAACCTGGGCCCGCGCACATGGGAAAAACCGCATCCCGCGCGTTCGAATACGGCCCCGTTTTCAAGGATCATGGTGATGCCGTTGCCCTGCAGCGGCTCGCCCGGCGGCTTCTCCCACGCGTCGCGCAGGAACACGCCGCCATCCAGGGCGCTGATCGCAGCCGTGATGCGGTCCTGCAGGCCCAGCAGGTAAAGCCGCACCGCCCCGTTGTCGGGTTCGGTCGTTGTCATGCCGCGCTCGCCGGTGCCAGCCATGCGAAGTTCCTCCTTCAATGCGCCACCGCGCGGTGACCGATGTCGCGGCGGTACTGCATGCCGTCGAAATGGATCGACTTGACGATCTGGTAGGCGCGCTGCTGCGCCTGGCGGATGTTGTCGGCCAGCGCCGCGACACACAACACGCGCCCGCCGGCGGTCACGACCGCGTCCCCATCGCCCCGGGTCGCGGCGTGAAACACCGTGGCGTCGGCGGTCTCGGCAGGCAGCCCCGTGATGGCGTCTCCGGTGCGCGGCTGCCGCGGGTAACCGTGCGCCGCGAGCACCACGCCCAGCGCCGTGCGCCGGTCCCATTGCAGTTCGATCTGGTCCAGGCGCCGCCCGCCCGCCGTCTCGGTGGCCGCCCACAACACCTCGAACAGGTCGGTCTTGAGGCGCATCAGGATCGGCTGGGTCTCCGGGTCGCCCAGCCGGCAATTGAATTCGAGCGTCTTCGGCTGCCCCTGGGCGTCGACCATCAGCCCGGCATACAGGAAACCGGTGTAGGCGATGCCGTCCCTTTCCATGCCCCGGATGGTCGGCAGGATGATCTCGCGCATGGCGCGCGCATGTACCGCCGGTGTCACGACCGGCGCCGGCGAGTACGCGCCCATGCCACCGGTGTTGGGCCCCAGGTCGCCATCGAGCAGGCGCTTGTGGTCCTGGCTGGTGGCCAGCGCCAACGCGTTCTTGCCGTCGCACATGACGATGAAGCTGGCCTCCTCGCCTTCGAGGAATTCCTCGATCACAACCCGTGTCCCGCCGTCCTGCGCGGCGCCGGCGCCGCCTGTCTCGGGCAGCATCTGGCGCACCGCCGCATGCGCCTCGTCCAGCGTCATCGCGACGACCACGCCCTTGCCGGCAGCCAGACCATCGGCCTTGACGACGATCGGCGCACCCTTGTCATCGATGTAGGCATGCGCCGCGGCGGCGTCCGAGAAGGTGGCATAGGCCGCCGTCGGAATGCCGTGGCGCAACATGAAGGCCTTGGAAAACGCCTTGGAACTTTCGAGCTGGGCCGCCTCGCGCGTGGGCCCGAAGACGCGCAACCCATGCGCGCGGAACTCGTCCACCAGTCCGCCTGCCAGGGGTCCCTCGGGGCCCACTACCGTGAGGGCGATCTTTTCGCGCAGCGCCCAGGCGCGCAACTGCCCCACGTCGGCGATATCGACGTTATGGATATGGCCCGGCAGCGCCGTGCCGCCATTGCCCGGGGCAACGAATACGGACTCGACGCGGGGAGACTGCGCCAGCTTCCAGGCCAGCGCATGCTCACGCCCACCACCTCCTACAACCAGGACTTTCATAACGCAGCGTTGTGGTGGACAGCCTGCACGTCGTCGAGGTCTTCCAGCACGTCGAGCAGTTTCTGCATCCTGGCCACGTCGTCGCCGGCCAGCTCGACCGGGTTTTCGGGGCGCATCGTCACCTCGGCCAGTTCGGCCTTCAATCCGGCCTGCTCGAGCGCCTGGCGCACGTGTTCGAACCCGGCCGGACTGGTCAGCACCTCGACCGCGCCGTCATCGTCCGCGACGACATCGTCGGCCCCGGCCTCGAGCGCCACCTCCATCAGCTTGTCCTCGTTGGTGCCGGGCGCAAACACCAGCTGCCCGCAGTGCCTGAACTGAAACGCGACCGAGCCTTCGGTGCCCATGTTGCCACCGTATTTGCTGAACGCGTGGCGTACTTCGGCCACAGTGCGCACGCGGTTGTCGGTCATGGTGTCGACGATGATCGCGGCGCCGCCGATGCCGTAGCCTTCGTAGCGTATTTCCTCGTAGTTCACGCCCTCGAGGTTGCCGGTCGCCTTGTCGATGTTGCGCTTGACCGTCTCGGCCGGCAGGTTGGCCGCCTTGGCCTTCTCAACCGCGAGCCGCAGGCGCGGGTTGATGCCCAGATCGCCCCCGCCGGTGCGCGCGGCGACCATGATTTCGCGTATCACCCGGGTCCAGACCTTGCCTCTCTTTTCATCCTGCCTGCCCTTGCGGTGCTGAATATTCGCCCATTTGCTGTGTCCTGCCACGCGAAGTCCTTCAAAAATTCGTTACGCTACTGCTTCGATTGTACTTTTTGAGGCTCCCATGACCGACCCATTGCTGATTGCGCGGCGCGACGACATCCAGTGTGTATTGCTGCCGGACAAGGCCAACCGCCACGGCCTGATCACCGGCGCCACCGGCACCGGAAAGACGATCACGCTGCAGACCATGGCCGAGGCGTTTTCGCGCGCCGGGGTGCCGGTGTTCATGGCCGACGTCAAGGGCGACCTCACCGGCATCTCGCAGGCCGGCAGCCTGGGCGACAAGCTGGCCAAGATCATCAAGGAGCGCGGCCTCGACAAGCCCGAATTCGGCGCCTTCCCGGTCACGTTGTGGGACGTGTTCGGTGAGCAGGGGCATCCGGTGCGGGCCACGGTCAGCGACCTCGGGCCGCTGCTGCTGGCGCGCATGCTCAACCTCAACGAAACCCAGGCCGGTGTGCTGCAGCTGGTGTTCAAGATCGCCGACGACCAGGGCCTGCTGCTGCTGGACATGAAGGACCTGCGCGCGATGTGCCAGCATGTCGGCGACAACAGTTCGCAGTTCACCACCGAATACGGCAACATCAGCGCTGCCAGCGTCGGCGCGATCCAGCGCGGCCTGATGCAGATCGAATCCCAGGGCGGCGACAAGTTCTTCGGCGAGCCGATGCTCAACATCGAGGACTTCATGCAGACCGACTCGGCAGGGCGCGGTGTGGTCAACGTGCTGGCCGCCGACCGGCTCATGAACTCGCCGCGCATGTACGCCACCTTCCTGTTGTGGCTGTTGAGCGAGTTGTTCGAGGCACTGCCCGAGGTGGGCGACCTGGACAAACCCAAGCTGGTGTTCTTCTTCGACGAAGCGCACCTGTTGTTCACCGACGCGCCCAAGGCGCTGATTGAGCGCATCGAGCTGGTGGTTCGGCTGGTGCGCAGCAAGGGCGTCGGCGTCTATTTCGTGACCCAGAACCCGCTCGACATACCCGACTCGGTGCTGGCGCAGCTCGGCAACCGGGTGCAACACGCCCTGCGCGCGTTCACCCCGCGCGACCAGAAGGCGGTCAAGTCGGCGGCCGAAACCATGCGCCAGAACCCGAAACTCAATATCGAGACCGCGATCACCGAGCTGGCCGTCGGCGAAGCCCTGATCAGCTTCCTGGACGAGAAGGGCCGGCCGACCGTGACCGAACGCGTCTACGTGATTCCGCCGGCGAGCCAGATCGGCCCGATTTCGCCCGCGCAGCGCAGCACGCTGATGGCCGAGTCGATCGTTGCCGGCGTTTACGAAAAAGTGGTCGACCGCGAATCCGCCTTCGAGGCCATCAAGGGCCGGACCCAGTCGCGCATGGCGGATCCGGCCACGGCCCGCGAGAAGACCGACGCGATGGCAAAAACGGTGCAGGTCGAGAACCAGGCCAGGGGCGCGCCAGCCGGCGCGGCGCCGGCCGCCACCGAATCGGGCGGCAGCATCTTCGACTCGCTGGGCAACCTGCTCGGCGGCGGCGCGCGCCACACCCGCGCCAGCGCCGGTGAACAGATGTTCAAGAGTGCCGCCAGCGCCATCGGCCGCGAGGTCGGGCGGCAGATCATCCGGGGCGTGCTGGGCGGGATATTCGGCGGCAAGAAGTGATGCGCCGTGGCCACTGGCCGGTGCGGCACCGGCCGGCAGCGCACACCCGGATGAATTGCCGCACGCGCAACCCCAACCTCCCACGCAAGGACACGCTCCATGACCACCCACCCGACCAGCCCCAATCTGCACCTGATCACGCACCCGCTGGTGCAGCACAAGCTGACGCTGATGCGCAAGAAGGAGGCCAGCACCAACAGTTTCCGCCACCTGCTCAATGAACTCAGCATGCTGATGGCCTACGAGGTCACGCGTGACATGCCGACCCAGGAGGTCGAGATCGAGACGCCGCTGGAAAAGATGACCGGCACGATGATCGACGGCAAGAAGCTGGTGCTGGTGTCGATCCTGCGCGCTGGCACCGGCATCCTGGACGGCATGCTGACGGTCGTGCCGGGCGCACGCGTGGGGCACATCGGCCTGTACCGCGACCCCAAGACACTGCAGGCGGTCGAGTACTACTTCAAGATGCCCAAGGACATGCACGAGCGCGATGTGGTGGTGGTCGACCCGATGCTGGCGACCGGCAATTCGGCGGTGGCCGCTATCGACCGCGTGAAGGCGCTCAAGCCCAAATCGATCAAGTTCCTGTGCCTGCTGACCTGCCCGGAAGGCCTCGCGAAGATGTACCAGGCGCACCCCGATGTGCCGGTGTATACGGCCGCCGTGGACCGCCAGCTCAACGACCACGGCTATATCCTGCCCGGGCTGGGCGACGCGGGCGACCGCATCTTCGGCACCCAGTAGGCCAGCGCAGCGCCGGTGGCCGACATAACCCGGCGCGTCGGGCGCGCGGCCCGGCGGCGCGGTCGCGCCGGCTGTCGCGGTTCATGCCGCACGCGCGGCCACACCATTGAGGTACATCAATCGCCCGTGGGCCGGCCGCCCTATGCTTTGTGACGTGTCTACACGATGCCACCCTCGGTCGTGTTGGCACGCGTACAACCCGCTCGCCACAGGAAGCCACGATGTTCGAAGCAGCAGAGATCGGCAACAAGCTCTCCAAGGGCGAATTCAAGCGCATCGAACCGCAATTGCGCGCCGACCTGCTGGACGCCCAGTACGCGTTGTCGAAAGATGCGAAATTCCCGGTCATCATCCTGATCTCGGGTGTGCGCGGCGCCGGCAAGGGCGAAACCGTGAACCTGCTCAACGAATGGATGGACCCGCGCCACATCCATACCCACGCCTTCGACAATCCGACCGACGAGGAACGCGAGCGCCCGCCGATGTGGCGGTATTGGCGCGCCCTGCCGCCCAAGGGCAAGATCGGCATGTTGTTCGGGTCCTGGTACACGGCGCCCATCATCGACCGGGTGTTCAAGCGTTCACGGCCCAGCGACCTGGCGCAGTCGGTGGATGAAATCTGCCGCTTCGAGCGCATGCTGGCCGACGACGGCGCCCTGTTGCTCAAGTTCTGGTTCCACCTTTCGAAGAAGCGCCAGAGCGACCGGCTCAAGGCCTTGCAGGCCGACCCGAAGACCCGTTGGCGCGTGACCGAGCGCGACTGGGACTTCTTCGAGTACTACGACCGCTTCTACCGCATCAGCGAGGACACGCTGCAGAAGACCAGCCTGGCGTGGTCGCCGTGGACCGTGGTCGAAGGCTCCGACCCGGAGTACCGCGTGGCCACCGTGGCGCGCACCCTGCTGGCTGCCATGCGTGCGCGCCTTGCCGCCAGCGGCGGCAAGACAGTGTCGCTGCCGCTTGCGGCGCCGCCGCCGCTGGTGCCCGTCGCCCCGGGCAAGGACCTGCTGAGCCAGCTGGACCTGTCGCGCAGCCTGCCCAGGAAACGTTGCGACGCCGAATTGCGCAAGCAGCAGCAGCGCCTGGCCCTGCTGACCCGGCATCCGAAATTCCGCGAACACACGGTGATCGCAGTGTTCGAGGGCATGGACGCCGCCGGCAAGGGGGGCGCGATCCGCCGCATCACGGGAGCGATCGACGCCCGGCTGTACCGCACCATTCCGATCGCCGCGCCCACCGACGAAGAGCGGACACAGCCCTATTTGTGGCGCTTCTGGCGCCATGTGCCGATGAAAGGCCGCTTCACCATCTACGACCGCAGCTGGTACGGCCGGGTGCTGGTCGAACGCGTGGAGAAGTTCGCGAGCCAGGCCAGCTGGTCGCGCGCCTACTCGGAGATCAACGATTTCGAGGAGCAACTGACGCACAACGGCGGCATCGTCGTGAAGTATTGGCTGCAGATCTCCAAGGACGAACAACACCGGCGTTTCAAGGAACGCGAAGCGACACTGCACAAGCAGTTCAAGATCACCGCCGAGGATTGGCGCAACCGCAAGCAATGGGCCGGATACCAGCTTGCGGCAGCCGAGATGGTCGCCCGCACCAGCAGCTCGATCGCGCCCTGGACACTGGTGCCATCGAACGACAAGTACTTCGGCCGGATCCAGGTCATCACGACCCTGTGTGACCGGATCGAGAAGGTGCTCTGAGCGGTCTTCGATCTCGTATGCGCGCCGCGCCGGGCTGCCCCAGGCAAGCTCGCGCCGCGGCCCGCAGCGCGAAAGGCCACCCGTGCCCCGGCTCGCCGCGCGTGCAACCGGCGCGCTCAGCCGCTTTCCAGCGCGTACAGCTCCGCGTCGGCGCGGCGCAGGCGTGCGGCCAGCAGATGGGCCAGCCCTTCCATCAGGTTCAATCCGAGCAGCTTGTGGTGCTCGATCAGGACGTCGAACCTCTGGCGTGACAACGCATACAGCTCGCAGTCGGTGAATGCGATCGCGTCGGCCGAACGCGGCTGGTGGTCGAGAAAGGCCATTTCCCCGAACAATCCGCCACGCCCGAAACTGGCCAGGTGGCGGCCGCGCGCCTGGTCGAAGGGCAACATGATGCGCACCGAACCGCGGCGGATCAGGTAGATCTCGTCGCCTCCGTCGCCGCGCGCGAAGATGCGTTCGCCGGCCCTGTAGCTGCGCTGGTCCATGCTGGACTCCAGCGCTGCCAGGGTTTCCGCCTTGCGCCGGGAGAACAGCTCCATATCCCGCAGTTCCAGCACGGTTTCCTGCACTGGCGCCATCTGCGCCTGCTCTATCAGCCGGTCCTCGATCCATTCGAGCGCGTCATCGACCTCGTCGAACACCTGCGCGCGGCGCTCGGCCGGCGCCAGCCCGACCTCCTGAAAATAACGCCGGATGTCTCGACCGCTGGGCACCCGCGGCGGCAGGCAACTGAACAGCAGCAGCGCATGGGACTCCGTCAGCCGGTCTTCAATCTGGTGCAGCAGGTGCGTCGCCGTGACGTCCACCGACTGCACCCGGCGGAAGTCCAGCACCACGTAGCGCCGCGTTGCGAGTTCGGGCTCCAGTGCCGTGTAGAGGTTGTCGGTGGTGCCGAAAAACAGGCTGCCCTGCAATTCGAACACCACCGTCTGCCCCCCCTGCTTTTCGAGGATCTCCATTTCCGCCGTGGTTCGCACGCGCTTGGAGAACATGCTGTTGCCATAGGCCTTGCGCGCGACGACGCTGCCGCCGACCTGCTCGCGCACGAACAGCGCAATCGCCAGCACGATGCCGGCGCCCGACGCCGCAATCAGCCCGACGCTCAGCGCGACCACGACCACCGTGGCGATCACCGCGAAGTCGAGGATGGTGTCGCGGGAGTTCAGGAAATTCAGGCTCGCGCGGTCGAACATGCGAATGCCGATCACGATCAGTATGCCGGCCAGTGCGCCGATCGGCACCCAGGCCAGCACCGAGGCCAGCACCAGGAACGCCGCCAGCGACAGGACCCCTTCGATCAGGCCAGACCAGCGCGTGCGCCCGCCGCTGGTGAGGTTCACGAGCGTGGCGCCCATCGTGCCGGCGCCGGCCATGCCACCGAGCGCCGCAGCTGCCATGTTGCCCAGGCCCTGCCCGATCAGGGTCCGGTTGGAGTCATGGCGCGAGCGCGTGAGCGCGTCCAGCACCACGCAGGTCTTGAGCGTGTCGATGGACAGCAGCACGGCCAGCGTGGCGGCAGGCACCAACAGCAGATACACATCCGACCATGGTGCGTCGTGACGTCAAGGAAGGACCGAAACCCGGGGGGGTAGGGATGATCTTGGCTTGCTGCGCCATTCCTGCGGGTGAGAGTCCCGTCCCGGTAGGCGTCGGTGCGCCGGGTAGCAGGCCCCAGGTAGCGGAGGGAGACCTCCATGCCCGAGCGGGGCGTCAAAAGCCTGTGAAGTGGCGTGAGCCGCGTAGCGGGGAGCAAGCACGCGGGCCGCAACATGAAGTGAAGCCTGC
>JANMYG010000665.1:0-1543 GCA_031381865.1 Betaproteobacteria bacterium
GGAAGGCAAGGGCATCGGCACCATCCACGTGGCGCGATTCCCGCCGCTGCCCTTCACCGAAAAGGAATTCGGCCTGCTGCGCACCTTCGCCGACCAGGCGGTGATCGCGATCCAGAACGCGCGCCTGTTCAACGAGACCAAATACGCGCTGGAGCAGCAGACGGCCACGGCCGACATCCTGCGCGTGATAAGTGTGTCGCCGACGGATGTGCAACCGGTGTTCGAAGCCATCGTGCAAAGTGGTGTGCGGTTGTTCAAGGGCTCTGCCGTCGCCGTGAGCCGGCCCGAGGGTGGCGAAGTATGCTGCGTCGCGATCGCGGAAGACGACCCGGAGCGCGCGGCGCGCTGGCGCAACGTGTTTCCATTTCCGTTAGCGCGTGCATACATTCACGGCGCCGCAATCCTGGAATGCCGCACCATCGATATTGCGGACGTGCTGGAAACCGGCGGGCAGTTCGAGGCCGGAAAGCGCAATCTGTCTCCCGCCGGCTACCGCGCGATGACAGTCGTACCCATGGTGCGCGATGGCACGGCCATTGGTGCGATCGCGGTGGTGCGCCTGCGGACCGGGTTGCTCACTTCCAAGCAGATGGCCCTGCTGCAGACATTTGCTTCCCAGGCCGTGATCGCGATCGAGAACGTGCGCCTGTTCAACGAGACCAGGGAGGCGCTGGAGCAGCAGACCGCCACCTCCGAGGTGCTCGAGGTGATCAGCAGCTCGGTGGCCGATGCCGTGCCGGTGTTCGACAAGATACTGGAGAGTTGTGAACGGCTGTTCGCCGGTACCCAGCAGGGCATGTTGCTCATCGATGAGCAAAACTCACTCATGCGTATCGCCGCTCACCGCGGCAGTGCGGTCGAGGGACTCGCGACGATCTTTCCATTGCCCCTGGGTGACGAGCCGGTGACCAATTCCATGCGCCAGCACCAGGTGCTGCGGTATGACGATGTCCTGCACGGCGCCGATGTACCCCGGGGTGTGCGCCACGTCGCGCGCAGGCTCGATATCGGCAACTACGCGCAGGTGTTCGCGCCGATGCAATGGGAAGGCAACGGCGTCGGTGCCGTCTACATACTGCGTGCCCCACCGGTTCCATTTACCGACAAGGAGGTCGCGCTGCTCGAGACCTTCGCGGACCAGGCGGTGATCGCGATCCAGAACGCGCGCATGTTCCGCGAGGTGCAGCAGGCGCGTGCCGCCGCCGAAGCCGCCAACGCGGCCAAGAGCTCGTTCCTGGCGACCATGAGCCACGAGATCCGCACCCCGATGAACGCGGTGATCGGCATGAGCGGCCTGCTGCTGGACACTCCGCTCAACGCCGAGCAGCGCGACTTCGCCGGCACCATCCGCGACAGTGGTGACGCGCTGCTGACCATCATCAACGACATCCTGGACTTCTCCAAGATCGAGGCCGGGCGCATGGACATCGAGGCACACCCGTTCGACGTGCGTGAATGCGTGGAGTCGGCGCTGGATCTGATCGGTAGCCGCGCGGCCGAGAAACAGCTCGACATCGCCTACCAGTTCGAGGGCGAGGTACCC
>JANMYG010000667.1:0-1571 GCA_031381865.1 Betaproteobacteria bacterium
CGCCAAGGAGATCATGTTCTCGGCACGCGAGATCGGCGCCGCGGAAGCAAAGGAGATCGGCATCGCGATGGAACTGGCCGAGCCGGACGACCTGATGCCACGCGCCCGGGCCATGGCGCTGGCGCTGGGCAGCGCCTCGCCGACGGCACTGGCGCTGACCAAGGACGCGCTCAACGGCTCGCTCAACAGCAGCCTCGACAGCCTGCTCGAACTCGAAGCCGCCGGCCAGGGCGTGGCCGGCTCGACCGCCTATGCGCAGGATGCGTTCCGCCGCTTTTCCGAGAAACAGCCGGGGCGGTTTCAGTGGCCGAAGGCCGGCGGCTGACCCGCCCGCCTCCAAAACGCCCCGATCCCATGCCCGTATTCGACTCTTCGATCAACCCGCACAGCGAGGCCTTCGCCACCAACCGCGAACACATGCTGCGTCTGCTGGCCGAGGTGCGCGCGCTGGAGCAGCGCACGCGCGAGCGCTCGGCGCAGTCCAGGCCGCTGTTCGACAAGCGTGGCCAACTGCTGCCGCGCGACCGCATTGCGCTGGTGCTCGACCCGGGCAGTTCGTGGCTGGAGCTGTCGGCGCTGGCCGGCTTCGGCCTCGACCATCCGGACCCGGCCAAGTGCATCGCGGGCGCCGGTGTCATCACCGGCATCGGAGTGGTGGGTGGCACCCGTTGTGTCGTGGTGGCCTCGGACGCGGGCATCGAGGCCGGCTCGATCCGGGCCATGGGACGCGAGAAGATGCTGCGCGCGCAGCACAACGCGCTGGAGAGCAAGTTGCCGTTCGTATTTCTGGTGGAGAGTGCCGGTGCCAACCTGTTGCGTTACAAGGTCGACGGCTTCGTGCTTGGCGGCGCCATCTTTCGCAACCTGGCGCGCCTGTCGGCGGCCGGTGTGCCGGTGGTGACGGTGGTGCATGGTTCGTCGACCGCCGGCGGCGCCTATATGCCGGGGCTGTCGGACTACGTCATCATGGTGCGCGGCCGGGCGCGGGCGTTCCTGGCCGGGCCGCCGTTGCTCAAGGCGGCGACCGGCGAGATCGCCACCGAAGAGGAACTCGGCGGCGCCGAAATGCACACCAGCGTGTCCGGCCTGGGCGAATACATGGCCGAGGACGACGCCGATGCCGTGCGCCTGGCGCGCGAGGTGGTGCAGCGGCTGCAGTGGGGACGCCACTTGGCGCCCGCCGCCGCGGATGCCCGGGCGCCGGGGCTGCCGCCGCGCCTCGATGCGCAAGAGCTGCTGGGCATCATGTCCGCCGACGGACGCAAGCCGGCCGACATGCGCGAGGTCATCACCCGTATCGTCGACGACTCGGACTTCCTCGAATTCAAGGCGCTGTACGGACCGGCCACCGTGACCGGGCACGCGGCGATCGCGGGTTATCCGATCGGCATCATCACCAACAACGGCCCGCTCGACCCCGACGGCGCCAACAAGGCGACGCATTTCATCCAGGCCTGTTGCCAGAGCGGCACGCCGCTGCTCTACCTGCAGAACACCACTGGTTACATGGTCGGCACCGCCTACGAGCGCGGCGGCATGATCAAACACGGCTCCAAGATGATCCAGGCGGT
>JANMYG010000687.1:0-1601 GCA_031381865.1 Betaproteobacteria bacterium
ACAACATGCAGATCGAAAACAGGAAGTTGCCGAAGAACGATTCCAGGAACACCAGCCACTTGACCTGCGGCGTCAACGGTGGTTCGTGCGCCGGCGCGCAGCCAGGGCAGCATGGCCAGCGCCGCGATGCCGAAACGCAGCCAGGCCAGCAGGAACACCGGCAACACGGCCACCAGCGGTTTGGACAAGGCCACGTAGGTGCCGGTGAGCGCCATGCTCGACGCCAGGCAGGCATAAGCGACTAGGCGGTGCGAGGAAAGGCTCATGCGGATCGGGTTAGTCGGGTCGTGCGGCGCATCGCAGGGCCGAGTGGATTGGCGCGATTGCACGAAAGTGGCCCCCATTGTCGGCGACGAAGTGGGGTATGGTCGCGGCTGGACTGAAAGGGCACGACATGGCGCAGGGGGAGTTCGCGTATGCGATGAATGGCAACCGGTTCATGGGGGCGCCGCCGTTGGCGGACCAGCCGTTCGCGCTGGTCGGCATACCGTTCGACGGCGCCGTCACCAACCGCCCGGGCGCGCGCTTCGGCCCGGCCGAGATCCGCCGCGCCAGCCTGATGTTGTGCGACGGCATCCACCCGCATTTCGATGTGTCGCCGCTCGGTGTGCTGGGCGACGCTCTGGACATGCGGCTGCCCAATGCGTCGCCGCTGGCCGAGGTGCGCGAGCTGATCGAGGCGCAGGCGCGCCTGCTGATGGCGCGCCACCACTGCGTGTTCCTGGGCGGCGACCACTCGGTTACGCTGGCGCTGCTGCGTGCCGCGCATGCCTTGCACGGCCCGCTGGCGCTGGTGCATTTCGACGCCCACTGCGACACCTGGAGCGACCATTTCGGCGAGCCTTCCGGCCACGGCACCTGGACCCGCGAGGCGCTGCAGCAGGGCCTGGTGAGTGCGCAGCATGCGGTGCAGATCGGCCTGCGCTCGGCCGGGGCGCGTGGTGCGCGCGACTACGTGCGCGACCGCGGCGGCTTGATCTTCAGCGCGCGTGAACTGCGTGGCAAGGACGGCGCCGCATTGCAGCCGGTGGTGGCCCAGATACTGCAGCGCATCGGCGCGCGGCCGTGTTATCTCACGCTCGACATCGATTGCCTGGACCCGGCCTTTGCTCCTGGCACCGGCACACCCGAGCCGGGTGGGCTGAGCAGTTCGCAGGTGATGGCGCTGCTCGAGGAACTGGCCGGCCTGAACATGGTGGGCATGGACTGCGTCGAGGTGGCGCCGGCCTACGACCATGCCGAACTCACCAGCCAGGCGGCCAGCGCCTTCGTGTGGACCTACCTGTGCGGACAGGTGGCGAAAGGCGTGGCGCCGGCGCCCGGCGTGGCCGCGGCGCCGCTTTCGCCGGGGGCCTGAGCATGCGCCTGTGGAGCCGATCCATCCTCGGGTCCGACACCCAGCTCAACCAGCGCAGTTATTACGAGGCCAGCGTGCAGCGCCCGGCCGCCACGGCGCCGTTGCAGGGTTCGGTGGGGGCCGACGTGCTGGTGGTGGGGGCGGGTTATGCCGGCCTGTCGGCGGCGATCGAGCTGGCGCAGCGCGGCTACGGCGTGGTCGTGCTCGAAGCCGACCGCATCTGCAGTGGCGCCTCGGGGCGCAA
>JANMYG010000691.1:0-1874 GCA_031381865.1 Betaproteobacteria bacterium
CCGCCCTCAGGCCGCCAGGCGCTTTTCGATGCGCGCCTTGGTCTCCTGGAGCTCCTTGGGCAGGTGGTAGGCCAGTTGCGCAAACAACTCCGCGTGCAGTTTCAGTTCCGCCTGCCAGGCCGCCTTGTCGATGCTGGTCACGGTGGTGAACTGTTCGGAGGTGAAGTCAAGGCCGGTCCAGTTGAGTTCCTCATATCCCGGGCTGATGCCGAATACATGCTCGTGCCCCGGCGCAGTGCCTTCGATGCGGTCGATCATCCACTTGAGCACGCGCATGTTTTCGCCATAGCCTGGCCAGACGAACTTGCCGTCCGGGCCTTTGCGGAACCAGTTCGTGGTGTAGATCTTCGGCAGCACGGCGCCCGACGCCGCCAGCTTCTCGCCCATCGCCAGCCAGTGCTGGAAGTAATCGCTCATGTTGTAGCCCATGAATGGCAACATCGCGAACGGGTCGCGGCGCACCACGCCTTGCTGGCCGGCCGCCGCCGCGGTGGTCTCCGAGCCCATGGTCGCGGCCATGTAGACGCCTTCGATCCAGTTGCGCGCCTCGGTGATCAGCGGCACGGTGGTCGAGCGCCGGCCACCGAATATGAACGCATCGATCGGCACCCCCGATGGGTCGTCCCAGGCGCTGTCGAGCGCCGGGTTGTTGGTCGCAGCCACCGTGAATCGCGCGTTGGGGTGGGCTGCCGGGCGCGGCTTGCCGTCGGCACCGGTTTTGGCGGCAAGCTCCGGCGTCCAGTCCTTGCCTTGCCAGTCGATCAGGTGCGCCGGCAGGGCATGGGTGTCTTTCTCCAGGCCTTCCCACCAAACGTCGCCGTCATCGGTCAGCGCCACGTTGGTGAATATCACGTCCTTGTACAGGCTGGCCATGCAGTTCGGGTTGGTGAGCAGGTTGGTGCCGGGCGCCACGCCGAAATAACCGGCCTCCGGGTTGATTGCATACAGCCTGCCATCCGCGTGCGGCTTGATCCAGGCGATATCGTCGCCAATCGTCGTCACCTTCCAGCCGGCAAAACCGGCCGGCGGGACGAGCATCGAGAAATTCGTCTTGCCGCAGGCGCTTGGAAAAGCGGCCGCGACATGGTATTTCTTTCCGGCCGGGTTGGTGACCGCCAGGATCAGCATGTGTTCCGCCAGCCAGCCCGCTTCGCCGGGCGCGCCCTGCGCCGCAGCGCGACCCATGTTGGACGCGATGCGCAGCGCGAAACACTTCTTTCCCAGCAGCGCGTTGCCGCCGTAACCGGAGCCGTAGGACCAGATCTCGCGGGTTTCGGGGTAGTGCACGATGTACTTGGTCTTGTTGCAGGGCCATGGGACATCCGCCTGCCCGGGCTGCAGCGGTGCGCCGACCGAATGCACGCAAGGCACGAAGACACCGTCCACGCCCAGCACGTCGTAAACGGCCTTGCCCATGCGCGTCATGATCTTCATGTTGACCACCACATACGGGCTGTCCGACAACTCGATCCCGATGTGGGCGATGTGCGAACCCAGCGGGCCCATCGAAAACGGCACCACGTACATGGTGCGCCCGCGCATGCAACCATCGAACAATGCGGCGGCGCCGTCGGCCTGGCCATGCTGCAGCAGGGCGCGCATGTCGGCAGGCGCCATCCAGTTGTTGGTGGGTCCGGCGTTTTCCTTCTTCTGGCAACAGATATAGGTCCGGTCCTCGACCCGGGCCACGTCGCTCGGGTCGGACCAGGCCAGGTACGAGTTCGGACGCTTGACCGGGTTGAGCTTGCGAAACGTGCCGGCGTCCACGAGCTGCTGGCAAAGCCGGTTGTATTCTTGGTCCGAGCCGTCGCACCAGTAGACCCGGTCGGGTTTGGTCAGGGCCGCCATGTCGGCGACCCAGGCCAGCAAGGCCG
>JANMYG010000716.1:0-1501 GCA_031381865.1 Betaproteobacteria bacterium
AGCGTTGGATGGCAGCATGAACGATGGCTTGGCAATCGGCGTCCTGCGCCACATCGCCCTGCACCAGCAAGGTATCCGCCCCGGCGGCCTGGCAGGCCGCTTGGGACGCCAACGCTTCTATCTCACTTTTGGAATAGTTAATCACCACGCTGTAGCCCTTGTGCGCCAGCATCAGCGCGGTGGCGGCGCCCACGCCGGTGGCCGAGCCGGTGATGATGGCAGTCTTGCGTTGGCTCATGGGATGCTCCGAAATGGCATGGCGGTGGTGGTGGCGGGCCAGTGACGGCAAAGTATCTCACCACCCGGGCCGATGGCGCGTGGATACGTCCCACTGCGCCCGGGCCATGCTGCCGGTCGCACCTGCGGCACTTCGAAGGCAGGCGTCCGCCATCGGCCCATTGCGGTCGTTGGATTGCCCTGGCAGCGGCTCGCCACCATGGTTGGCAGGGCCGCGGGCCGGCAGTGACTGTGCTCCGGGTCACTCGCGAGCGACTGCCCCTGGTGTGCCAGCGCCGCTGCGTCAACGACCTGGCTGGCGCGCGAGTGTTGTGGCAATCGCGAATAGACCCTGCGCCCATTCACTACCGACCCACGTCCCCGGGCAAGCGCATGGCAGACCAGGCAAACGCAGTCCACGGCTTCGTCGTCAGGCCGTCCGTCCCGGCGCGCACGCCTGGCGCGCTGTCCCAGGAAGTGGCCATACGGCCGGCGAACCAACGACCGCAATGGGCCGAAAGCCGTCAACGAAAAAAAACCGTCGCGTTGCGCGCGACAGAACAACAACATCGAAAGTGGCGGCAACAGCGGCTGGCCGCGTTGGCTGGCTGGTTCAAGGACCGTCGCCGGGCCCGGATCGCTTGTGGCGACCGGTGCGAAACCGGTCCGGCGCGTAAGGGCCCAGTGCCACGGCGGGCTGCTCGCCGCACACCAGCGCCGCCACGATGCGGCCCGTGTGCGGCGCGCCCGTGAGGCCGAGGTGGCCGTGGCCCGTGGCGATGAAGATGTTCGGATGCCCTGGCACCGCGCCGATCGCGGGCAGGCTGTCGGGCATGCCGGGCCGCGGGCCCATCCAGCGCGTGCCGGCGTTCAGCCGGGCGTTGGGAAACATCCGCCGCGCCTGCCTTTGCAGCGTCTCGGCGCGCCGCCAGGACGGCGGATCGTCGGCAAGGCCCAACTCCTCGGTGCCCGCAACCCGCAGGCCCATCTCCATCGGCGTGACGGCGAAATGCAACTCGAGTTCGCTCACGACGTGCCGCAACCTGATGCCGGGGTCGGCAAATGTCATGTGGTAACCGCGCTCGGCGATCAGCGCAAGCTGCAGTCCCAGTGGCTCCACCAGCCGGCGCGACCAGGCGCCCGCCGCGACGACGACGGCCTCGGCATCGAGGCGTGCGGCGGCCGTCTCGACGCCCACCGTTGCCCCCATGGGCTGCAGCGCATGGACCTCCGCGCGCAGCATGGCGCCGCCACCGCGGGTGAACAGACCGGCGTAGGCCTGGGC
>JANMYG010000740.1:0-1903 GCA_031381865.1 Betaproteobacteria bacterium
GTGCGCCAGCGGCTCCAGTGTCTCCACCGCATACCGGGCGCTGGCCTGGTGCAGTGGCACCACGTAATCACCGGCACGGGCGCGCACGGTTTCGCTCTGCGTGGCCAACGTGACCTGGTCGTGGAACATGTGGCCTTCGTAGGGCACCGCGCGCGTACCGACCGAGGTGATGCGGTAAACGCGGGCGGGCAGCTCGTGGTCGTGCGCGACCCGCTCCAGGGCCACCCCGTTCCACGCCAGCCGCTCGGCGATCTCGCGCCACGCCTGGGGAATCAGGTAGGCCCTGGGTGCCGCCACCACCACGGCCGGCGCACATCGGTCGAACACCGCGATGTCGGCCTCCCAGGGCTGGCTTCGGTCGTACGCGAGGCGGGCATAGTGTCCGAGCCGGCTCGGCCGGTAGACCGCCTTGTAGCCCTGGAAGCGAAACGTCGAAGGCCGCTCGTGGTCGATGCGCCACTGCACCGGCCAGTGCGTCGCCAGCGTCGCGTCGTGCCTGGCCTGGCGCCGCAGCGACTGGATCCGCGCGCCGTTGTCGGTGGTGAACTGCAGCACCGTGTCCACCAGCGCCCGCGTCGCGGCGTACCGGTCGGCGAAGGGCTTGAGCATATGGGTCTCGGGCATGAACCCGATGGTGTGGTGCAGCGCCGCGTAACCGGTCGAAAAGCGCGGAACCTCGAGCGAATGCACGATGCCCTGGTCGGGTGATTCGCGGATCGGGTTGACGTATGGACAGGTCGGCCAGCCACGCTGCGCCATTTGTGCGTAGATCTCCGGCAACATCGCGTCGCGCAGGAAGCCGCCCAGGCCAGCGCCCAGTTTGTCGCTCTGGGTGTGGATCAGTGTCATGGTGTAGGCGTAGTCGGCACCGTTCGAGGTGTGGGTGTCGACCATCACGTCGGGGTCCCAGGCGCTGAAGAACCGGTTGAACGCCTGCGCCTCCAGGGTGTCGCATTTGACGAAATCTCGGTTCAGGTCCAGGTTGCGTCCGTTGGCCCGAAAACCGAATGCCTCCGGCCCGACCTGGTTCACGCGCGAGGTGTCGCCGCGTTCGACGCAGCCGTCCACGTTGTAGACCGCGATGAACAGGAACACCGTGTCGCGCAGCGCGGCCCGCCGGGCGCTCAGGGTGCATAAATCGCGTACCAGCGCCATGCAGGCGTCGATGCCTTCGGGCTCGCCCGGATGGATGCCGTTGTTGTTGAAGAAGACCGTGCGCCCGGCGCCCTTGAGTTGTTCCCGCTCGAAGCTGCCGTCGGCGGTCACCACGCCGGCATGGATCGGATTTCCGTTGTCGGTGACCCCGATCTGGAACAACTGAAGCACCTCGGGAAAGTCGTGCGCCAGCGTCTGGTAGAACCCGATGCATTGCTCCCAGGTGGTGGTCTGGTTCCGGTTGCCGGATTCGAAGGGTGTGGGGTAATCGGTCGGGGTGGAGTCTGGCATCGTGGTTACTTTCAGGCCCGGGGCCGGGTGGTTGATGGAAGCCGTGGTCTTGCCGGAAAAACAGGCGGTGAGCAGCCCCTGCCGGTGTCGACGGGTTGCACCTTGATTGGTCAACTGTACGGCAGCCAGCCCGCGCGATCCTGGCACGGCCCGACGGCGCGGCCGGATAATCGATTCATCCGGCAACAGGGTCCAGGATGTCATTGGCAAATCGCTTTATCTTCGCAATGCTGGCGGGCAACCTCGGCGGCGCGCTCCTGACCTTTTTCTACTTCCGCTTTCTCGACCCGTTGGCGCTGGCCGGCGTGGCTCCGCTGGGTTTGAGCGAAGTGGTCTTTTTTGTCGTGGCCTTTTCCCTGCTGTTCGGGATCGGCCGGGCCGTGACCTCGCGCTGGATGCGTCCGGTCTTGCAGGCGGGCCGCGCACTTGCCGACCATCCCGAGGCTGCCATGCTGCG
>JANMYG010000754.1:0-11046 GCA_031381865.1 Betaproteobacteria bacterium
GAAGTGGAACCGGCTGCCGCGGCCCAGCGCGCTGTCGAGTGCCAGCGTGCCGCCCATCAGCGCCACCAGGCGCTGGCTGATCGCCACCCCCAGCCCGGTGCCGCCGAAGCGCCGGGTGGTCGAGGCTTCGGCCTGCGTGAAGCCGCTGAAGATGCGCGCCTGGTTTTCCGGCGCGATGCCGATGCCGGTGTCGCGCACCGCGATCTCCAGCGTGACGCTGGCCGCGTCCTGCTGCAGCACCCGCATCGACACCACCACCTCGCCCGTGGCCGTGAACTTGATCGCGTTGCCGCTCAGGTTGACCAGCACCTGCTGCAGCCGCATTGCGTCGCCCATCAGGTGGCGCGGCAATTGCGGATCGATGTCGAACAGCACTTCCAGCGGCTTGGTGCCGACGTTCGCCGACAGGATCACCGACAGGTCGCGCAGCAGCTGGTCGACGCGAAACGGGTGCGGGTCGAGCGCCATCTTGCCGGCTTCGACCTTCGAGAAGTCCAGGATATCGTTGAGCAGGCCCAGCAGCGAACGCGCGGCGCCCTCGGTCTTGGCGGCGTAATCGGCCTGGCGCAGGTTCAGCTCGGTCTTGCGCAGCAGCGCCAGCATGCCCAGGATGGCGTTCATGGGCGTGCGGATTTCGTGGCTCATGTTGGCCAGGAACTGGCTCTTGGCCTGCGAGGCCTGCTGCGCCGCCTCAGTGGCGCGCACCATCTCAGTGATGTCGACCCGGAACCCCACCGTGTGGCCGTCGGGCATCTGGCGTTCGACGATACGCATGGTGCGGCCGTCGCCGAGCCGGGTGCGCAGCTGCGAACGCGGCTGGCGATGCAGCGCCAGCCGCTCGGCCACCCACGCCTCCTCGCGCCCGACCGCCGCCGCATACTGGCCGCGCGCCGCACCGCCCCTGATGATCTGCTCGAAGCTGTTGCCAGGCACCATCAGGTCCGCGGCCAGCGGGTACAGGTCGCGGTAACGCTGGTTGCACAGCACCAGCCGGTCCTGCGGGTCGAACAACGAATAGGCGTCGTCCAGGGCGTCGATCGAGCCGCGCAGCAAGTCGCTCGCGCGCTGCACTTCGGCCTGCGCGGCGCGCCGTTCGCTGATGTCGGTGTAGGTGGTCACGAAACCGCCGCCCGGCATCGGGCCGCCGCGTATTTCCAGCGGCGTGCCGTCGGGGCGCACGCGCTCGAACTGGTGCGCGACCGAGGGCGCGCGTGCGCGCGCGACGATCGCCCGCACCGCCGCTTCAGGGTCGTGCGCGCCGTATTCGCCACGCGCGGCATTGAAGCGGATCAGGTCCTCGAAGCGCGTCGCCGCACCAGCGAACAACGCGTCCGGAAAGTCGAGCAGGCGCCGGAAAATGTGGTTCGCCGCCACCAGCTGCAGGTCGGCGTCGAACACGCTCACGCCGCACGGCAGGTTCTCGAGCACGCTGGTCAGCAGTTCGGACGACCGGCGCAGTTCCGACTCCATGGCGCGGCGCGCGCTGATGTCCTGGAACGCGCCGCTGAGCCGCACCGCCCGGCCGTCGAGCAGCTCGACCTCGCCCACCGCACGTACCCAGATCGAGCGGCCGGTGGCGGTGGTGAGTGGCAGCTCGCGGTCGTAACCTTCGCCGGTGGCCATGGCGTGTTCCACCGCCTGCAGGATCACCGCCCGCGCCTCGGGCGCGTAATAACCGATCGCTTCCTTGAGTGTCGGCTGGTGGCCGGGCGCGACGTCATGGATGCGGCAGGTCTGGTCGCTCCAGCGGATCACCTGGGTCGCGATGTCGAGCTCCCAGCCACCCACGCCGCCGATGCGACCGGTCCGGTCGAGGAAGGCCTGGCTCGCGCGCAGCGCGTCCTCGGCCAGCTTGCGCGCGCTGATGTCCATGTGGGTGCCGGCCATCCAGCGGGCGCGGCCGTCCTGGCCGCGGCTGAACACCTTGCCGCGGGTGTGCAACCAGACCCAGTGGCCGTCCTTGTGGCGCACGCGCGATTCGCATTCGAACACTGGCGATTCGCCATGCAAGTGCCGATGGAGCAATGCCTCGATGTGCGCCGCGTCATCCGGGTGGGCGCGTGAGTTCCAGGTCTGGGTCGAGGTATCACCGAGCTCCTCGACCGTGTGGCCGATCATCTGCGCCCAGCGCGCGTTGAAGTGCAGCGCGCCGGTGTCCATGTCCCATTCCCATGTGCCGGCATTGGTGCCTTCGATGATGTTGGCCAGCGCCAGCCGTTCGCGCGCCAGGGCGCGTTCGGTCTTCTTGCTGGCGCTGATATCGGTGCGGATCGAGATGTATTTCTCGATCGCGCCGTCGGCATCCCGGAACGGCGCGATGAAGGTGTCGACCCAGTACAAGCTGCCGTCCTTGGCGCGGTTGCAGACTTCGCCGCGCCAGGGTGTGCCGCTGGCGATGGTGCGCCACATCGCGACCCAGAACGCAGCTGCCTGCACACCGGAGTTGACGATGCGGTGGTTCTGGCCCAGCAGCTCGTCGCGCGAATAACCGCTGGTGCGGCAGAACGCCGCGTTGGCGTCGGTGATTCGCCCGGTGCGGTCGGCCACCGACACGATGGCATGCATGTCGATCGCGCGCAGCAGCGCCTGGCTGTCGCGCAGCACGGCGTCGAGCCGCGCCTGCGCGAGGTGGCGCGCGGTGATGTCGGTGCCGATTTCCATGAACCCGACCAGCCTGCCGTCGGCATCGTGCAGCGGCTGCACCTCGGTGTCGACCCAGTTGTCGGCGCCGTCGCGGGTGCGGTTCTGCACCTCGACCCGGCAGCCGGTGCCGGACGCGGCCGCCTGCGCCAGTGTGCGCAGTGCCGCCGGATCGGCCTTGCCGCTGCCCAGCAGCTCGCCCGGTGTCTTGCCCAGCGCCTCGTGCGCCGGGTAACCGGTGATGCGCGTGAAACCCTCGTTGATCCAGGTGATGCGCAGGGCGCGGTCGGTGATCGACACCGCGTTCGACGTATGCCGCACCACCTGCGCCAGCCGTTCCAGGTCGGTCGTCATGCCCTGGGCCAGCGCCTCGGCGCGGCGTCGGCCCGCCGTCTGCAGCCACACCAGGGCCGCCAGCAGGGCGCTGGCCAGCGCACCGAAGGCGAACAACAACCATGGCAGCGCGAGCGGCACCGCAGCGTCGAACTGCGGGCTGCTGCGCACGCGCAGCGTATGGTCGCGCCCGGGAAGTGTGATCCGGCTCTCGGTCGAATAACGGCCGCCTGGAGCCAGCGTATGCCCGTTGGCCGGGCTGCCCGGCGCCGGGCTGGCCTGGTAGACCAGCGTTGCATCGGAGGTGCCGCTGGCCTGGTCGAACAGCGCGAGCCCGACATGGCCGGCGACCACCTCCGGCATGGCGTCGAGCAGTTCGCCGATGACGATCGGCGCGTACATCAGGCCCACCAGCGCGGCCCTGCGCTCGACCGCGCTCGCCGGATTGGCGCCAGTCGCATAGACCGGTACGTAGAGCAGAACGCCAGGCGTCTTGCGATCGGCCTGCACCAGCGTGATGGCGGCGCTGATGGTCGGTCGGCCGGTGTCGATGGCGCGCAGCGCCGCCTCGCGCCGACGTGGCTCGGAGCCTACATCGAGCCCCTCGGCCCCGGCATTGGGCAGCGCCGGTTCGATGAATTTGATGACATAGAGCTCGTCGTGGCCCTTGTCCTGGAGCTGGCGAATGCTGAACTGCGGGGCGCCGTCCGCGCGCTGGGCCGCCACGAAACTGTCCATGTCCCGGCGCGCCACGCGCTGAATGAAGCCAAAGCCGCGCACGCCGGGGAATTTGGTCCGGACGTCGCGGGCGCCGACGTAGGTCTGGAACAAGGCGCGATGGACCGTCGGCAGGACCGCATGAATGGCGCGGGCACCTTCCAGTCCGTACACCGGCTGGGCGAAGCGGCGTGATACTTCGGCGGCGCTGCGCGCCGCGTTGTCTGCAAATTCGGCCTTGGCTTGCGCCTCGATGTTGTGGTGCAGCAAAAGGGCCACGCCTGCCGCGGCGCACAGGCCCAGCAGCAGCACGACTGCAGCAATGGTGGCATCGGCGCGCCAGCGGCGCGGGGTCGAGGGCAGCATCAGCAATTTCCTTCCTGCGCGGGTGGTAGGTCGCGTCGCCTGGCGGTGCAACGCGCAACAGCCGCAGTGCGAGCTACGGATCGGTGCCCGGCGGGCCCGCCCCGGGCGAGCCCGGCCTGCGGCGACCGGGCGCCATGGCGCAGGTCCGGGCGCCATGGCATAGGGTATGCAACTCCCCCGTGACTATAGGCCCAGTCAGGGTGATCCGGAATCGGTCAATCACCTGAAATGGACCGGAAAAACACCTCACGCGCGGCAATAAGGTGCCGTTGCGGCCGGCTCCCAAGTTGCCATTGCGGCCCCGGATCAGGTCCGGCGTTTCAGTACCCGCAATCCATGGATGCCGGGTCGGGCCCGGCATGACAAGGTGCCGGGTCGGGCCCGGCATGCTGGTCACTGCCTCAGTTGTCCGGCGAAATCAGGCCGACGCGGATGGCGTAGCGCACCAGACCGGCGACCTCGTGGATGTCGAGCAGTTTCATGAGCTGGCTGCGGTGGGTGTCGACGGTCTTCACCGACAGGTCGAGCCGGCGCGCGATCTCCTTGGTGCTGTGGCCTTCGGCGACCCGTTGCAGCACCTCGCGCTGGCGCGGCGTGAGCTGGGTGCCTGGTGTCTCCTCACCACGCAGGCGCTGTACGTAGTCGCTCACGACGCCGCGCGAAACGGCCGGGCTCAGGTAGGTCTCGCCGCGCAACACCGCCCGGATCGCGAGATCGAGTTCCATCGGTGCAGCGTCCTTGAGCAGGTAACCGGCGGCGCCGTGGCGCAGCGCCTGGCGCACATATTCCTCGTTCTGGTGCATCGACAGGATCAGCACCCGGATGTCGGGCGACTGTCGGGCCAGCCGCGCCGTCGCCTCCAGCCCGTTGAGGCCGGGCATCGCGATGTCCATCAACACCAGGTTGGGTCGCAGCTGCGCGGCCAGCGCCAGCAGCGCCAGGCCGTCGCTGGCCTCGCCCACCACCTCGACCTCGGGCATCGCCTCGAGCAGTTTGCGCAGGCCGGCGCGCACCAGCGTATGGTCGTCGGCCAGCAGCACCCGCACCGGATTCATGCCGGCTCCTCGCGCACGCGCCATGGGCAGCGCAGCCGCACCGTGCTGCCCTGGCCCGGTGCCGAAACGATTTCCAGCTGGCCGTCGATCAGGCCGGCGCGTTCGCGCATGCCGAGCAGACCGAGGCTGGCACCGGCCGTGGCGCGATCGAGCATCGCCGCGACATCGAAGCCGCAGCCGTCGTCCGACACGCTCAGCACCAGCGTGGCGCCATCCTGGTACAGGTCGATCTCCACCCGCCGCGCGCCCGCGTGGCGCTGCACGTTGGTCAGCGCCACCTGGACGATGCGAAAACACGCGGTCTCGATCTCCGGCTCCAGCCGCGCCGCACTGGTGGCGGTGTGGAAGCGGACCTCGAAGCCGCTTTGCGCCGCGCTTTGCTCGGCCATCCATTTCAGGGCCGGTGCCAGGCCGAGATCGTCGAGCATCGAAGGACGCAACGCGAGCGCCAGCGTGCGCACCTGCTGCAGCGCCTGGTCGACGATGCGCAGGCTCTCGCTGCGGGGGTCGGCCGGCGACGGGGTCGCCAGGCGCTGCTGCCCCAGCAGGTTGATCTTGATCGCCGTCAGCGCCTGGCCCAGTTCGTCGTGTAATTCGTGCGCCACGCGGCGACGCTCGGCCTCTTGCACCTCGAGCACGCGTTTGGACAGGAACTGCAACTGGCGGCGACTGTCGCGCAGCGCGGCATCGGCGCGCTTGCGCTGGCTGATGTCGAGCGCGATCACCTGCACCGCCGGGCGGCCGTTGTAGGTGAATGGCGCCGCCGACACCTCGACGTCGAACACGCTGCCGTCGAGTTTGAGGTACACGTCCTCGGCCGGGTACAGGCCGGTTTCCCCGGCCAGCATGCGCCCGATCCGCTCGCGGGCGGCGGCGCGGTGGTCCGGGTGGATCAGGCCCTCGATCGGCCAGCCGATCAGGTCGTCCGCGCGGCTGGCGCCGAACAGCGACAGCGCGGCCTGGTTCGCCATCACGACGTTGCCGTCCTGGTGCACGCCGATCGCATACGGCGACATGTCCACCAGCAGCCGGTAACGCGCCTCGCTTTCGCGCAGGGCGCCCTGCGCGAGTTTGCGGTTCGAGACGTCGCGCGTGATGCCCAGCAGCGAGGCGACATGGCCACCCGCATCGCGCATCGGTGTGGCCTGCGTTTCGAGCCAGCGCCGGGTGCCGCGCAGCCCGATGACTTCGAACTCCAGGGTGCCGGCGCCGCCGCGCAGCACGCGCTGGTGCAGGGCCGCAAACGCGGCGCGACTTTCGGGCACGATGAACTGCATCAGGCCGTGTGCCCGCGCCTCGTCCAGCGAGCCCACTTCGAGCATCGCCAGGCCGGCCGGGTTCATCTCGAGCAGTTCGCCGCTGGCACCCACCAGCTTCACGCATTCGGGCTCGGCCTCGAACATGGTCCTGAAGCGCGTTTCGCTGCGCCGCAGCCGGCTGTCGGCCTGGTGCTTGTACAGCGCCATTTCGACCACGGTGTGTAGTTCGCGTTCGGAAAATGGCTTGAGGATGTAGCCGAACGGCTCGGTCACCTTGGCCCGCGCCAGGGTTTCGTCTTCGGCGAACGCGGTCAGGAACACCACCGGCAGCGAAAACTGGGTCCGTATCGCCTGCGCGGCGGCGATCCCGTCCATGGCGCCGGCCAGCTGCACGTCCATCAGCACCAGGTCGGGATGCAACTCGCCGGCCAATGCAATGGCCTGCTCGCCGCGTGCGGCGTGGCCGACCGCCTCGTAACCCAGTTCGGCCAGCTGCAGGCGGATGTCGCGAGCGACGATCGCCTCGTCCTCGACCACGAGGATCCTGGGCTTGCTGGCGGTGGCGGACATTTGTCGGTTGGCAGGAAGGGTGGTGATGCCGTCAAGTATGTCACGCCGCACACGACCGGCCCGCCCGGCAGACCATGGATCCCGGAGCGAGTCCGGGATGACAGCCGGGGGAGCGAGTCCGGGATGACAACCGAGGGAGCGAGTCCGGGATGACAGCCGGGGAGCCGGTCCGGCAGGACGTTTGAAGCAGCGGGCCCGACCCGGCACGACAGACTGAGTCCACCGGGCTTTACTGGGCGTCGGGCGGGGGCGCTGCGGGATCCGCAACCTGGGGTGTGAACCGCAATTCCACCCAGGCGCCGGGGGACGAGCCGCTGGACAACGTGCCGTGCAATTGTGTCGCCAGGTCGGCCACCAGTTGCAGCCCGAGCGCGCTGGCGCGGCGGGCCTCGAAGTCCGCCGGCAGGCCGACACCGTCATCACCCACGCGCAGGCGCAGTTGCGGCGATCCGGCGATGGCCTGCAGCTCGACCCGCACCGTACCGGTGTGGTCGTCGGGGAAGGCGTGTTTCAGGCAGTTCGACAGCAGTTCGTTGACCACCAATCCGCACGGGGCCGCCTGGTCCAGGCCGATCTGGACCGACGCCAGGTCGAGCTCCAGCCGGACCGCGCCGGGCTTGGCGGCGTTCGCGCGCATCGCCTGGGTGCTGACCTGGCGCAGGTAGGCGCCCAGATCCACCGCCGCAAAGGTGCGCGAGCGGTAGAGCGATTCGTGCAACAGCGCCATCGACTGGATGCGGCCCTGCATGTCGCGCAGCACCGTCCTGGCGGTCGGCTCCAGATTGCGCCCGCTTTCCAGGCGCAGCAGGCTGTGCACAACCTGCAGGTTGTTCTTGACCCGGTGGTGCACTTCGCGCAGCAGCGCCTCCTTTTCGCGCAACGAGCCGCGCAGCGCATCCTCCGCCTGTTTGCGCGCCGTGATGTCGGTGACCATCGCCAGCGCGCCGGCGTAGCCGCCGTCGGCATCGAGTATCTGGTTGGTCGCCACCAGGCTCCACAGCGCGGAACCATCCTTGCGCCGGAACTTGAAGTCGTGCTGTCCGGTGATGCCCTGGCGGCGGCGCTCGAGATTGTCCTGCGCGATCGACTGCCCCTCCTGGTCCATGAAGTCGGTCAACGCGCGCCCCAGCATCTCGGCCGCCGCGTAACCCAGCATGGCCGCCATCTTCGGATTGACGTAGGTGGTGCGCGCCTGCGCGTCGATGGTCCAGATGCCCTCCTCGGCGGTCTGCACGATGCGCCGGTAACGTTGTTCGCTCGCGCCCAGCTCCTGTTCCAGCGCCTTGCGCCGGCTGATGTCCTGCATGTGCGCCACCGTGAACCGCGGTGCACCAGCGGCGTCGCGCACCAGCGCCACGCTCAGGCTGATCCACACCGGGTGGCCGTCGTGGTGCATATAGCGTTTTTCCATCTGGAAATTGCGCGTCGTTCCCGCCAGCAGGGCCTCCATGTTCTCGAGGTCCTGTGCCAGGTCGTCCGGGTGGGTCATGACCTGGAACGTCAACTGCAGCAGTTCCGCCTCGGTGTAGCCGACGATGTCGCACAACGCCTGGTTGACGCGCACCCAGCGGCCGTCCAGCGCCGTGATGGCCATGCCGACGCCGGACGCGGTGAACGAGCTGCGAAAGCGCTCCTCGCTGAGCTGCAGCGCCTGCGCCACCTGGTATTGCCCGCTGACGTCGCTGAACACCAGCACCACGCCGACGATGAGGCCTGCGGCGTCGTGGATCGGCGCTGCGCTGTCGGAGATCTGGAATTGCGACCCGTCGCGTGCGACCAGCGCCGTGTGGTCGGCCAGTCCCACCACTTCGCCGTCGCGCAGCACCTGCTGCGCCGGGTTGACGGCCGCCAGCCCGGTCTTGGCGTTGATGATCCGGAACACCTCGGCCAGCGGGCGCCCCAGCGCCTCGGTCACCGGCCAGCCGCACAGGCGCTCGGCGGTCGGGTTCATGCGCGTGACCCGGCCGTCGGCGTCGGTGGCGATCACCGCGTCACCGATCGCACGCAGCGTGATGGACAGGTTTTCCTCGCTATCGCGCAGGCTCTGTTCTTCCAGCCGGCGCCTGGTGATGTCCTGGTCCACGCCCCAGACCCGGACCACCTTGCCATGCCGGTCGACCACGGACGCGCCCCGGGAATGGATGTAACGCAGCGCGCCCGAGTCCTTGGCGTGGATGCGAAACTCGATCGCGTACGTGTTTTCGCCGGCGCCCGATTGCTCGATGCAGCGCGCCAGTTTTTCGCGGTCGTCCGGATGGATGGTCTGTTGCCATGCATCGAACGGCGGCACGCCGTCCGACTTGTTGCGTCCGTAGATCCGGTACAGCTGGTCGGACCAGACCGAGTCACCGTACCCGAGGTGCCAATCCCAGCTGCCGATATCGGCCATTTCCTCGGCCATCATCAAGCGGTTTTCATTGCGCCGGCGCTCGAGTTCGGCCGTGGTGCGCTCGCTGACGTCGCGCATGACACCGATGAAGTGGGTCAGCTGCCCCTGTGTATCACGTACCGGCGAGATCGTCAGTTCGTTCCAGAAGCTGCCGCCGTCGTTGCGGTAGTTCAGGATTTGCCCGGAGAACTCCTCGCCCTGCTGGCATGCCGCACGCATGGCGTCGACGGTCCCCGGGTCGGTCAGCGGGCCCTGCAGGAAGCTGCAATTGCGGCCCACGATGTCAGCCTGCGCGTAACCGGTGATGGTGGCAAAGGCCGCGTTGGCCGACAACACGGTGCGGCCCACATCGGTGATCACCACGCCTTGTGAAATCGCCTTGAGCGCCACGTCGCTGAGGCGCAGCGCGGCTTCGTTGCGGTCGCGCGCATCGAGCATGCGGTTGAACTGCTGCGCCACCGCGGCAATCTCGGCCGGCCCGTCGCTGCGCGCCCGGGCCGCGCTGTCGCCGCCGGCCACGCCGCCAGCGACAGCGGCGAGCCCGGCGACTGGCCGCGCGATCGCGGCACCGATGCGCCAGGCCAGCAGCAGCGCCAGCAGCAGGATGCCGCCGCCGATTCCCAGGCTGCGGCGCAGCCTGGCTTGGTAGGGCGCGAACACTTCGGCCTCGGGCAGCCCGGCCACGACCCGCCATTCGACACCTGGAATGGTCACGAAAGCCCACAGGCGCGAGACACCGTCCATGCTGGTGGTGCTCAGAAAACCTTCGCGCATGCCGCGCGTGGCAGCTTCGGCGCTTGCGGGGCCGCGTTTGCCGACAAAGGCGCCGGGGTCGGCCGAGCGCAGCAGCACCGCGCCGGTGCGGTCGAGCACCGTCACGATGGCGGTCTTGGGCACCGCGCCCAGCAGCTCGGCGCCCATTTTCAACAGGTCCACCGGCAGCGCCAGCAGGCCGGCGGTAGTGCCGGCGCCATCGCGTACCGGATAAGTCTGGATCGACGCCCAGCGCCCGGTGGCCGCGCCGAGCACGGCGTCGGCGGCCGAAAACTGGTCCCGGCGCAAGCCGTCGGTGAACCACGCGGACTGCGCCACCTGGTCCGCGGGCGGCGGGTTGGCCAGCGACGTGCACACCACTCGGGCCTGGCGGTCGCGCAAGCCGAGCGTGACGAACTCCGGATGCAGGTTGAGGTATTCGGTCAGCGTCTGGCCGCAGAAGTTCGGGTCGAGCGCCCGCGCCGCCGGCCGCTCGGCCAGCCGCGCCAGGATGGCCTCGTTGCGGCGCAGGTAACGCGCGACGTCGGCCGCGGTGCTGTCGGCCAGCAGGCGCACCGTCAGGCGGGCGGTCGCGCGCGTGTTCTGCAGCTCGACCGCGAGCAGCCAGGCCACCATCGCCAAGGCAGGCACCAGGATTGCCAGCGCCATCAGCACGAGCTGCGTGCGAATGCTCCGTCGACCAAAAAATGTGTCAGGCATCAAATGCAATCATTGCCGATGCGCGCACCGGCCGGCATTGCGGGCATGGCTGGCATTGGTGGCATGGCTGGCACCAACGGCCAACGTGGTGGCCATGTGTTGTTGCGGTCACCATATGTCATTGCGGTCACCAGTCGCCATGCGGTCACCAAGTGTGATGCGGTCGCCATATGTCAAGCCGTCACTATTGAGGTTTTCGATATTCAAGACACCGTTCGCCCTGAGCCTGTCGAAGGGAGCCTGT
>JANMYG010000795.1:0-5721 GCA_031381865.1 Betaproteobacteria bacterium
GGAACATCGACCTCACGGTCGCGCGGGGCGAATTCGTGTCGCTGATCGGCCACTCCGGTTGCGGCAAGTCCACCCTGCTCAACCTGATCGCCGGCCTGACCACTCCGACCGAGGGCAGCCTGCTCTGTGCCAACCGCGAAATCGCGGGGCCGGGCCCCGACCGCGCGGTGGTGTTCCAGAACCACTCGCTGCTTCCGTGGCTGACCTGTTTCGAAAACGTCTACCTGGCGGTCGAGCGCGTGTTCGCCGCCACCGAGAACAAGGCCCGGCTGAAAGCCCGCACCGGGGCGGCCCTGGCCCTGGTGGGCCTGAGTGCCGCGTCCGAGAAACGTCCGGGCGAGATCTCGGGCGGCATGAAGCAGCGCGTCGGCATTGCGCGCGCCTTGTGCATGGAGCCCAAGGTGCTGCTGCTCGACGAGCCCTTCGGCGCGCTGGACGCCCTGACCCGCGCCAAACTGCAGGACGAGTTGCTGGCGATCGTGGCCGCGACCCACAGCACGGTGGTGATGGTCACCCACGACGTCGACGAGGCGGTGTTGCTGTCGGACCGAATCGTGATGATGACCAACGGACCGGCCGCCACCATCGGTGAGGTGCTGCGGGTGGACCTGGAGCGGCCGCGGCGCCGGGTGGCGCTGGCGGAGAACCCCCGTTATCTGCAGTTGCGCAAGGAGGTGATCGACTTTCTGTACACCCGCCAGGCGCATGTGGAGAAGTTGGTCGCCTGAAGCGCGCGCCCGGCCACCCAGCATGGTGCATTTCAGCGACCGCGGCACCATTGCGGCGCCGCTGGGCGGCACACGACGCGGATTCGCCCCATTTCGAAACAGATCTGCGTAGCCAACGCCCCACGATCTGGCACGAGTCTCGCGTTGTTGCTTGCACTTCAACCAATGCCGGTGGTGGCTTCATGTCGGGATTTCGCAGTTTTCTCAAGAGTGGTCATGCGCCAACGCTGTTTGCCGCGTTCCTCTATTTCTCTTTTTCGTGCTGCATCTGGGTGCTCAACGGCGCCATGGCACCTTTCATCTCGGAGACCTTCTCGCTCGGACCGGCCCAGAAGGGCCTGATGCTCTCGATACCGATCATCGCCGGCGCGCTGATGCGATTCCCGCTCGGACTGCTGTCGCAGTACATCGGCCGCAAGAACGCGACGCTGGTCGAGATGGGGCTGATTGCCGTAGCGATGCTGTTCGGCTTTTTCTTCGTCAAGAGCTTCAACGACTTGTTGGCCATGGGCGTGCTCCTCGGCATTGCGGGCGCCAGTTTCGGTGTCGCGTTGTCGCTCGGGTCCGGATCGTTCCCGCCGCGGCACAAAGGCCTGGCCATGGGCCTGGTCGGCGCCGGCAACGTCGGGACTGCGGTATCGGTGCTGGTGGCGCCACCGCTGGCGCAGGCCTTCGGCTGGATCGCGGTCTACGGACTTGCGGCCATCGCCATCAGCGTGCCGATGGTCGTGATGGTGGTATTTGCCAGGGAACCGGCCGACCTGGACAAACACGCGTCGTTTCGGGAACACATCGCTTGCCTTTTCGAGTCGGACGGCTGGGCTTTCAGCCTGATCTACGGCGTCACCTTCGGCGGCTTCATCGGTCTGGCCACCTTTCTGCCGACCTATTACCACGACCAGTTTGCCGTCAGCAAGGTACAGGCTGGTCAACTGACGATGCTGGCGGCATTCATGGGTGCCGCGCTGCGGGTCTTCGGCGGCTGGATATCCGACCGCTGGGGTGGTGTCAACACGCTCAGCCTGGTGCTGGCCACGGTGGCGCTGACGCTGGTGCTCGCGGGCTTGTCCGGGGGATCGCTGGTTGCCACCACGTTGCTGGTGATGCTGTGTTTTTCCGCGCTGGGCGCCGGCAACGGCGCGCTGTTTCAGCTGGTGCCGCTGCGCTGGCCGATGACCACCGCCGTGGCCGGCTCGATGATCGGAGAAATCGGCGCCCTGGGCGGCGGCCTGGTGCCCAACGCGATGGGCTTGTCCAAGCAGTTCGCCGGCAGTTACGCGTGGGGCTTCTACCTCTTCGCGGCCTTGGCCATCTGTATGCTGCTGATGCTGCGCCGCATGCAAATCCGATGGACGCGAACCTGGGCCGAAAAAGGCGGGCGCGCGCGAAGCGCCTGAACGCCAGCGGCTTCGCACACGCAAAGCCCGCACCTCATTTCGGCAGGAACAACAACCAGTAGACCAGCATCAGGTTGAACAACACCGACAACAGGAAACCCAACTTCCACCATGCCGCCGGGTCGCGTTGCAGCAACGGTGTCGCCTGCGGCGCTGTCAATGGACGCGAGGCGCCCCGTTCGATCGCCAGCGCAAACTCCTCGGCGGTCTCGAAACGCTGGCGCTTGTCGCGCGCCACCGCCTTGAGCACCACATGGTCGAGCCAAATCGGCACCTCCGGGTTGTGGCGGCTCGGTGGTGTCGGGTCGCGGTAATAACGACCCAGCTGGTACGGCAATACCTCGCCATAGGGCAATTTTCCGGTCAGCAG
Organism: Betaproteobacteria bacterium; assembly: GCA_031381865.1. Taxonomy (GTDB): domain Bacteria; phylum Pseudomonadota; class Gammaproteobacteria; order Burkholderiales; family Burkholderiaceae_C; genus CAISIP01. The sequence goes on from JANMYG010000795.1 coordinate 2,496, forward strand.
CTGGTACAGGGTCACCCCGATGGCAAACAGGTCGCTCTGCGCGTCGGCCAGTTCCCGCGCTTGCGCCGCGTCCGCCGCGCTGGTATCGCCACCGCCTGCGCCCGCCTTGTGGCCCCATCCCCATTGCTCGGGATTGACGTAACTCGGTGTGCCCGCGTGCAGCCGGCGCATTTCGGGCGGCTCGCGTCCGCTCAGTGCCACACCCAGGTCCAGCAGCCGCAACACGCCGTCATCGCCCTGGTGCAGATTGGCGGGCTTGATATCGCGGTGGATGACGCCCTGGCGGTGCAACAGGCCAAGCGCCTTGAGAACCTGCTGCGCGATCGACAGCACTTGCGGCACATTGCACCGCTTCATGCGCGACATCACCTGCTGCAGCGTTTCACCGCCGTGCCAGTCGTACAGCAGGTAGAAGGCGCCGCGCGGCAATTTGGTTGGAAGCTCGTCGTGCAGCCGGACCAGATTGCCGGCCGCACGCGACGACTGCATGCGCTTGGCCAACCACGCCTCGTGCGCCAGCATGGCGCGCTCCTGGGCATCGTGCGCACGCGCCGGATTGAGGGTTTTCAGCGCGTAGAGCGTCCTGCTGGCGGGGTCGCGCACCTGGTAGATCACGTTGATGCCGTTGTCCGCCACCACGGCCGTCGTCACAAGCCCGTCGATACTCGCGCCAACCGCGAGGCGCGCGGGCACAGGCAAGGTCACCGCTGCCCGGTTCTCGTCCTGCAAGGTGGCCGCCAGCAGTCCCAGCACGCGTACCACGAGCGCGGTGACGTTGTCGCGGCTTCCCGCCTTCAGGGCCGACTGCACCAGCGCCTCGCCCGCCGATTGCGCATTCACGCCGGCAACGAGTTCCCCGAAATTGCGCGCGGGAAGAGCGCCATACACACCATCGGTCACCAGCACGAACACGTCACCCACCTGCACGTCGCCCTGTAGATAGTCGACCACGACCCGGTCTTCGGCGCCCACGGCACGCAACAGCGTGTGCTTGAAATCCGGATGGTTCACCACATGGTCGTGCGTGAGTTGTTGCAGCTCGCCGTCGCGCAGCAGGTAGGCGCGCGAGTCGCCGACGTGCGCCAGCGCATACGACTGGCCCCGCAGCACCAGCGCGGTGAGCGTGGTCAGGCCCATGGCCGGAAAGCGGCGCCGGTTGATGCCGGCCAGCCACGCGTTTTGCGCCGCGATGATGCGGTCCAGCGCAACCGTCGTGTCCCAGGTCTGCGGGGTTCCGTAGTAGTCGCGCAGCAGGCTGATGACGGTGGTTTGCGCCGCCTCCTTGCCCATGCCGCCGCGGCTCACGCCGTCCGCTATCGCGGCAATGGCGCCCATTTCCTCGAATCCGTGGTCCGCCAGCATCGCGGCGCAGAAATCCTCATTGCCAGTTTTTTGGCCGGCCAATGAGCAATAACCGATGTCGATTTCGAACGCCATGCGGGAAGCGTACGCAATATCGGTGCCCAGGCGCCTTCGCCAAACGCAAGGGTATTCCCCTATTTGGTGCGCGGGAGTCGCAAACCAGTGCGAATAGTTGGCATGGGGATTGCTCTGACAGACTGGATCAGCTCTGGAAGCGAACGGTGAAGAAACTCAAACTGGTAATGATTGGCAACGGCATGGCGGGTGTGCGAACGCTCGAGGAACTGCTCAAGGTAGCGCCGGAGTTGTACGACATCACGGTATTCGGTGCCGAGCCGCATCCCAACTACAACCGGATCCTGTTGTCGCCGGTGCTGGCCGGCGAGCAGACACTGGACCAGATCGTGCTCAACCCATGGGAGTGGTACAGCGACAACCAGATCACCTTGCACGCCGGAAAAAAAGTGGCGTCGGTCGACCGCATCAGGCGCATCGTGCTGGCCGAAGACGGCACGCAAGCCGAATACGACCGCCTGCTGATCTGCACCGGCTCCAACCCGTTCGTCCTTCCGGTGCCTGGAAAGGACCTCGAAGGGGTCATCGCCTACCGCGACATCGCCGACACCAACGCCATGATCGCGGCCGCCGCGAAGTACCGCAAGGCGGTCGTGATCGGTGGTGGCCTGCTGGGGCTGGAAGCCGCCAACGGCCTGATGCTGCGCGGAATGGACGTGCACGTGGTGCACGTGTTGCCGACACTGATGGAGCGCCAGCTCGACAGCGTGGCCGGCCGGTTGTTGCAGAAGTCGCTGGAGGACCGCGGCCTGAAGTTCCTGATGGGCGCACAAACCCACGAGCTGGTGGCGGCCGAGCCGACCGGCGGCGCGGCGCGCGGCCGGGTGCGCGCGATCCGCTTCAAGGACGACACCGAACTGCCCGCCGACCTGGTGGTGATGGCGGTCGGCATCCGCCCCAACACCGCGCTGGCCGAGTCGATGCGCCTGCATTGCAACAAGGGCATCGTGGTGAGCGACACCATGCAGACCGTCACCGACGCCCGCATCTACTCGGTCGGCGAATGCGCAGCGCACCGCGGCATCGCCTACGGGCTGGTCGCGCCCCTGTTCGAACAGGCCAAGGTGGCGGCCAACCACCTGGCGCAGTTCGGCATCGGCCGCTATACCGGGTCGCTGACCTCGACCAAACTCAAGGTGACGGGCATCGACGTGTTCAGCGCCGGCGATTTCCAGGGCGGCGAAGGCGCCGAAGAGATCGTCATGAGCGACCCTTCCGGCGGCGTGTACAAGAAGCTCGTGATCAAGGACGACCGGCTGGTGGGCGCCTGCCTGTATGGCGACACCGTGGACGGCAGTTATTACTTCAAGCTGCTGCGCGACGGCCGCAACGTGGCGGACATCCGCGACCGGCTCATGTTCGGCGAATCCAACATCGGCGACGTCGGCCATGAGGGCCACAACAAGGCCGCGACGATGCCCAACGAGGCCGAGGTGTGCGGCTGCAATGGCGTCAAGAAGGGCACCATCTGCAAGGCGATCAAGGAAAAGGGCCTGTTCACGCTGGACGAAGTACGCAAACACACCAAGGCCAGCGCCTCGTGCGGCTCCTGCACCGGGCTGGTGGAGCAGATACTGATGTTCACCGCCGGCGGCGACTACTCCGCCACGCCCAAGATGAAGGCCATGTGCGGCTGCACCGAACACGGCCACCAGGCGGTGCGCGACGCCATCGTGGCCAACCAGCTGCTCAGCATCGCGGCGGTGTACCAGTTCATGGACTGGCGCACGCCCAATGGATGCGCGAGCTGCCGGCCGGCGATCAACTACTACCTGATATCGAGTTGGCC
>JANMYG010000820.1:0-3740 GCA_031381865.1 Betaproteobacteria bacterium
CAGTACCTGGCCATCGGCGAAGCGGTAGCCAAGGAGGCCGGCACGCGCTACGACTTCCTGCTCAATGTGTTCGACCGCTCCATCATCGAGGTGGAAAACCGCGTCTACACCGACTCGATCCGCCGCCACCTGCTGGCCGCGCTAACACGCACCATCGTCGCCCTGCCCGAGACCGCGGCCCGGCGCGGCCAGGTCGAAGCCCCGATCAAGGGCATCCTGGACACCGAGATGGTGGAGACCTATGTCGTCGGCACCGGGTATGGCCGCGCGCGCCTGCCGTTTTCCAAGGAACACATCCGCTCCGAGATCCTGTGCCACGGCCTGGGCGCACACGTGATGTACCCCCAAACCGCCACCGTGCTCGACATCGGCGGGCAGGACACCAAGGCGATCCAGATCGACCACAGCGGCATCGTCGAGAGCTTCCAGATGAACGACCGCTGCGCCGCCGGCTGCGGCCGTTACCTGGGCTACATCGCCGATGAGATGAACATGGGGCTGCATGAACTCGGTCCGATGGCGATGAAGTCGACCAAGACCATCCGCATCAATTCCACCTGCACCGTGTTTGCCGGCGCCGAGTTGCGCGACCGGCTTTCGCTGGGCGACAGGCGCGAGGACATCATGGCCGGGCTGCACCGCGCCATCATCCTGCGCGCCATGTCGATCCTGGCGCGCTCCGGCGGTGTGCGTGACCAGTTCACCTTCACCGGCGGGGTGGCCAAGAACGAAGCCGCCGTCAAGTCGCTGCGCGATCTGATCGACGAGAACTACGGAAAACTCACCATCAACATCGATCCCGATTCGATCTACACCGGCGCCCTGGGCGGCGCCACCTTCGCCTGGCGCGCGGTGGTGGACGACGGCAAGGTGGCGGAAAACCGCCCCCACTGAACAGGAGAACAACCATGCCCATCACCACCATCGGCATCGACATCGGCTCCGGCGCCGTCAAGTCGGTGCTGTTTCGCACCGACGGCGACCAGCGGCAATGGCTGGCGAAACGCTGCGAGCGTATCCGCAGCCGCGACCCAATGACACTGGCGCAGCAGGGCTTCGAGGGCGTGCTGGCCGACGCCGGGCTTGGGCGCGATGGCATCGACTACATCGCCACCACCGGCGAGGGCGAGAACGTCAAGTTCGCCACCGGGCACTTCTACTCGATGACCACTCACGCACGTGGCGGCATATTCCTGGACCCCGCGGCACGGGCCGTGGTCGACATCGGCGCGCTCAACGGCCGCGCCATCTACATCGACGAACGCGGCAAGGTGTTGTCGTACAAGATGACCAGCCAATGCGCCTCGGGGTCTGGCCAGTTCCTGGAAAACATCGCGCGTTACCTGGGCGTGGCGGTGGAAGAAATCGGGCCGTTGTCGCAAAGCTCCAGGGAGCCGGAGAAAGTCAGCTCGATCTGCGCCGTGCTGGCCGAGACCGACGTGATCAACATGGTCTCGCGCGGCATCGCCACCGCCGACATACTCAAGGGCATTCACCTGTCGATGGCCTCGCGCATCGTCAAGTTGCTCAAGATCACCGGCATCAAGACCGGCGCCGCGCTGATCACCGGCGGGCTGGCGCTCGACAGCGGCCTGCTGGCCGCGATCCAGGAGGAAATGGTCGCCGAGAAGGTGCCGGTGACTGCCCGGTCCCACCCGGACTCGATCTACGCCGGCGCCATCGGCGCGGCGTTATGGGGCGCGTTCAGGCACCAGAAGCTGGCTGAACTCGAAGCCCAGGTCGCCGCCTGATCCCCGCACCTCGATCTACCCACAGGAGAAACACACCATGGCCTTGCTCATCAACGACGACTGCACCGCTTGTGATGCCTGCAAGCCGGTATGCCCGAACGAGGCGATCAGCGTCGGGCCGGCAATCTATGTGATCGATCCGTTCCGGTGCACCGAATGCGTGGGCGCCGAGGACGAACCGCAATGCAAGCTGGTCTGCCCCTCGGACTGCATTTTCGTGAACCCGGAGTTCGAGGAAACGCCGCAACAGCTGATGGAAAAATACGAGTCGCTGCACGGCTGAGCCGCTGTTGCGCAATAACGAGCGCGTCAGCGCGCCGCACCAGCCGGTGGGGACGCCGCGGCCAGGAATTTGCCGATCTCCTCGAGCGCCTGGCGTGCCTCGGGCAGCTCCGGGTTGAAGATCTGCCAGACATGGACCATGTGGTTCCAGGTCTGCAACCTGACCGGCGACCCGGCCGCCTGCGCCCGGTTTACGTAGCGCCGGCTGTCGTCGAGCAGCATTTCCACCTCGCTGGCCTGCACCAGCACCGGCGGCAGGTTGGACAGGTCACCATACACCGGCGAGACCATCGGGTCGCGCGGATTGATGCGGTTGCGAACCCAGCCGACCCACAGCAACACGGTTTGCGGCACTTTCGCAAGCGGCCCGAACAGCGGCCCGAGCATCGCGTCGCTGCGCACATTGGCGCGCAGACTCGGGCTGGCGAGCGTGCTGTCGGTGGCCGGCGACAGGGCCACCACCGCGTCGGGCGCGCGTATTCCCTGGTCACGCACCCAGGCGATCAACGCCAGCGCGAGGTTGCCACCGGCCGAGTCGCCGGCCACGAACACCGCGCTGGCGGGCTCCGGCCCGTTCGGGCCATGCCCCAGCATCCAGCGGTAGGCGGTGCGGCAATCCTCGATGCCGGCCATGCGCGGGTGTTCGGGCATCAGGCGGTAATCGATCGCCAGCACCGCCCCACCCGTCATGGCGGAAAAGCGGCTCGTCAGCGTGCGGTGGCTGGTCGGGCTGCCGGCGATGAATGCACCACCGTGGATATAGAGCGTGCGCCGCGCACTGTCCGCGCCGGGGGCCAGCACCCATTCGCCCGCGACACTTGCGCCCTGCACCGGCGCGAAGGTGGCGTCGTACTGGCGATCCGCAAAGGCCTGGTCCATGTACTGCCGCAGCACCGCGTTGCGCCCGCGGTAAGGCACCCCGCGCAAGGCGATGCCGATATTGGCGAACGATGCGACCACGGCACGGATTTCGGCGCCGGGTTCGGCGCCGCTGGAAAAACGTTCGCCGGTGGCCCGGTCGAACGACGCCAGGTTTTCGCCACGCAGGCGAACGATCGCAAAGCCCCAGCACACGGCCACGAGCACCAAAAACACAACGAGCACTTCAATCAACACCACTCTCCTGTTGGACCAAGCCCGGCAATGGGCAAGCCATCGGCGGCCGGTCAAGTATCGGGTATCGGGTGCGCGCCATTCGTGGCGCCACGCCAGCACGGCGCCAGCCCGGCGGGCCAGCGCGGCCCTCGCGCGACCTGCCCTGCGGGCGAATCCCGCACAACCTTGACCTGACGCAATTGCGGCACAAGCCGGCGGCCGAAAATGGAGAGCACGTATCGTGAAGGAGAACGCCGTGAGCGAACCTGCCGGACCCGCCATTTTTGAGGCGCTGGATGCGTGCCACCAGCAGATCCTGGGGCACCTGACCGGGCTGGCCGCACTTGGCCAGCATATCGAAGCCACGGGCGTGGATGACGCCGCCAGGCAGCAGGCCGGCAGCATCGAAGCCTTCTTTTCGGGTACGTCGCGCCAGCACCACCTGGACGAAGAGGAAAAGGTGTTCCCGCCCCTGCTGGTGGGCGGGGACGCCGAGTTGGTGGCGGCGGTGCGCAGGTTGCAGCAGGCCCACGGCTGGATCGAAGAAAACTGGCTTGAGCTGGCGCCGCAGTTGCGTGCCATCGCCTCGGGCAACAACTGGGTCGACCCGGC
>JANMYG010000823.1:0-3615 GCA_031381865.1 Betaproteobacteria bacterium
CTACTCCGGCATCAGCAAACGCTGTTGTCCGGATTGCACGGCGCGGCTGGTCCGGATCGCGCGCCGCCCGGTTGACCGTTTGCAAAGCCTGGTCGTACCGGTCAAGCGTTACCGCTGCCGGACCTTCATGTGTGGCTGGGAAGGCAACCTCCCCTGGAGCGCCGGCAGCAACACCGTTGCCAGCGGCGCCGGGGATGGTGCAACCGCCGCCAGCAGCGAATCCGGATTCGACCGAACGCCATTGTTGGTCGCCGTCACTTTCGCGCTCATCGTAGGCGCCGTGCTGCTGGTTTTTCTTCTCGGATCGGCTGGCGCCGATGCCGCCAGCCGGACCACCGGGACCCACGCACCGGCGGCGATGCCAGCCGGATTCACCGGCACTGCGCAGCCAGTCGCGGCGCGTGAACCACCTGCAGCGGTCGTCGTTTGGCCGCCCCAGGTGGCGGCTGCCGGCATGCAATAAACCGCAGCCGGTGTCGGCCAAAAATCGGAACCTTGCTCCGAGGCCGGATCGGGGCGCCGCCCTATGTCTGTTAACGCACAGACAAAGCGGCCGTACAGGCCTATGATTCAAACTGGAGTTTTTGCCGTCGGTTGACCGCGATTTGCAATGCAAGGAGTTTGATATGAACCCCCATGCCAGTTTGCATATGCCCAAACATGCGGATTATGTCAATACCTGCGACCGCAAATGCCCGGTGTGCGCCGCCAGCCTGATCCGCACTCCGCGGCGCCATGTGGATCGTGTCTGGAGCATCTTCGTGCCCGTATTGCGGTTCCGCTGCCAGAGTTTCGCCTGCCAATGGCAAGGCAACCTGCCGCGCGAAATCGGCACCGACGGCGATGCCGCCGCTCATTCCAGCGGCAGCGGCCGGGGCGTCAGGCGCCGTCCGCGCAGAATACCCCGGCAATTCAAGGTGCAGATGGCGCTGGCCGTGGGTGGTGCAGTGCTGGTATTTGTGGCCGCCAACACCGAACCGACCGCCTTGCGCGCGGCGCTGGACTTCGGTTCATCCGACCCTGGGTGGGTCGCAACGTCGGACCGGCAAGCCGTGCCGGACACACAGGTCATGTCCCGGACGACTGCGGATGCCAGCCTGCCTTGACGGCAGGCAACCGGGCCAACACATCAATCGGCCGGCTGCTGGCCGCAGCCCCTGCGCCCGGGCGGACCCGGGGCAGCAACCGCAGGACTGAAACACCTGCCTTATTTCGGCTTCGTGACTTCGTGGCCAATGACGCCACCTACCGCGGCACCGGCTCCGGTGCACAGAAGGCCGCCACACAACACGTTGCCGGCGACACCACCAATGACGGCACCGGTTGCGGTGCCCTTTTCCTGGTTGGTCATGCCGGCGCAGCCGCCGAGTGCCAGCAACGACACCAGCAGAACCGCAGAAAGGCTTTTGAGTTGGTACATGGTAGATCTCTCCAAATGAAGTAAAAAAACAAGACGTGGAGTGCATCGGGCACACGACACGGGCGAAATACCAGTGTTCACCCTTGCGCCACACAGTTCTGTGCGTCTGCGTACACAGTGCCCAGTCTTTGGTCTTTAGTCTTTGGTCTTTGGAAATCGGGTCATATTCCGCCCCAGCGTGCGCTGGCGTACAGACACCACGCGAAAAGGCGGCCACCATCTAGACTGTTTTGCGTCGGGCATCGGTTCCGATCTCCGGATCAAGGCCTTGTCCGCCTGTTCCCGGCCCGACAAGGCTGTTCCGACCTGGACCCAGGTCCACCGCTGACCGGAAATCCGCCATGCCACCAAGAAAAACGATCCGCTCCCCCGGCGCAATAACCGTCGCGCCCGACCGCGACGCGCCTGTACCTGCGTCGCCCGTGCAAGGGCGCAGGCCATGAATGCGAACCTCAAGACCATGCCCTGGCTGGTGGCGGGCGCGGCGCTGGTTGCGCTGGGCGTGGCGGCATCGTTTATGTCATTCAACCGCCTCGAGGACGCGGTTGCCGCGCGCCGGCACTCGTACGACGTGATAGGCGTCGCCGACCATCTTCTTTCCACCTTGAAAGACGCGGAAACCGGAGAGCGCGGTTATCTGCTGACCGGTGACGCGGCTTTCCTCGAACCCTATCTGTCGGCCAGCCAGCGCATCGGCACGGTCTTGCAGGACCTGCGCCAACGGACCGACATCGGCGCGGCGCAGAAACACCTGGATGCCGTGGCGCCCTTGATCGACGCAAAGATGGCCGATCTGTCGGCTGCCATCGCGCTGCGCCGCAACAACGACGTGGCGGCGGCCACGGCACTGGTCGCCGGTGGGCAGGGAAAGCAGTTAATGGACGCCATCCGCGCCGAAATGCGCGCCTTCGATCAGGTCGAGGACGCGGCGCTGGTGCAACGCCAGGCCGCATTTGAGTCGTCGTTGCGCCAGCTGTTTGGCGTGATCGTCGCGGCCAGTCTGTCGGCGATCCTGCTGGCGGGCGCCTTCGCCTGGCTGGTCTACCGCCAGGGCCAGCAGCGCCTGAAAGACCTGGTGCACCAGCAGACCAGGCACCTGCTGGAACGCCAGGCGGCGACCAACCGCGAATTGGAGCGCGTCAATCGCAACTTGCTGGTACGCGAGGAAATGCTTGCCGTGACGCTCAACTCGATCGGTGACGCCGTGATCGCCACCGACGCCGACGAATGCCTGACCAGCCTCAACCCGGTGGCCGAGCAACTCACGGGCTGGACCCAGACCGAGGCCATCGGCCGCCCGGTGGCCGAGGTGTTCCGGATCATCAACAAGGAAACCCGGCAAAGTGCCGTGATTCCGGTCGCTGCCGCACTTGCCACGGGCGCGGTACAGGGCCTGGCCAACCACACCGTGCTGATCGGTCGCGATGGCAGCGAATGCGACATCGCCGACAGCTGCGCGCCGATCCACGATCGCGCGCGCAACGTGATCGGCGCGGTGCTGGTATTCCGCGACGTGTCCAAGGAATACGCGGTGCAGCAGGCCCTGCGTGACGGCGCCGCGCTGGTGCAGACGATCCTGAACACCGTGGTGGACGGCATCATCACGCTGCACGCCTCCGGCGGCATGGTCGAAACCGTCAACCCCGCGGCCGAACGCATGTTCGGATACTCCGCCGCGGAACTGAGCGGCCAAAACTTCAGCCTGCTGGTGCCCGAGCTCGACCAGGACCAGCGTAATGGCTCGCTCGAGTATTACAGCGCCAGCGACGAGGCGCGCGCCAGCGGCCTCGGGCGCGAGGTGGTCGGCCGGCGCAAGGACGGCAGCCTGTTTCCGCTCGAGATCGCGGTCAGTGAAATGCGGCTGGCGGGCGAGCGTTATTTCACCGGCATGCTGCGCGACATCACGGCGCGCAAACAGGTCGAGGAGGCGCTGCTCAAGGCCGGCGCCCTGCAGCGCGCAATTTTCAACAGCGCCAACTTCTCCAGCATCGCCACCGACGCCAAGGGCGTGATCCAGATCTTCAACGTCGGCGCCGAGCGCATGCTCGGCTACACCGCCGCCGAGGTGATGAACAAGATCACGCCGGCCGACATCTCCGACCCGCAGGAGGTGATCACACGCGCCAGCGCGCTGAGCAGCGAGCTCGGAACACCGATCACGCCAGGCTTCGAGGCGCTGGTGTTCAAGGCCTCGC
>JANMYG010000494.1:0-1540 GCA_031381865.1 Betaproteobacteria bacterium
GCCGGAAAGGACATAGGGCCGCAGATCGATATGGCGCGGCGCCAGGCCGGCGTCGACGAAGGTCGGGCACGTCGACAAGGCAAGCGTGGGTTGCGCAATGTATTTCTCCGGCGCGGCAACGATGCGCGCGCGAAACTCTTCCCGCTCGGCGACCGTTGCGGCCGGCCCCACCAACATGCCGTAACCGCCCGCGCCGTGGACTTCCTTCACCACCAGCTTGTCAAGGTTGGCCAGCGCGTATTCGCAATCCTTGGGCTTGTACAGCATGAAGGTCGGCACGTTGTTGAGGACGGGCTCCTCGCCCAGGTAGTACTTGATCATGTCCGGCACGTAGGGGTAGATCGACTTGTCGTCCGCCACGCCGGTGCCGACCGCATTGCAAATCGTGACGTGCCCCGACCGGTAGACCTCGAGCAGGCCGGCACAGCCCAGCGACGAGTCGGGGCGGAACGCCAGCGGATCGAGGAAGTCGTCGTCGACGCGGCGGTAGATCACGTCGACCCGCTTGGGCCCGCGCGTGGTGCGCATGTAGACGAACTTGTCCTTGGCGAACAGGTCCTGCCCCTCGACCAGTTCGATGCCCATCTGCTGCGCCAGGAACGCGTGTTCGAAATAGGCGCTGTTGTGCATGCCCGGCGTCAGGACCACCACGGTCGGCTCGGCCGTGGTGGGCGGACTCGAAGAGCGCAGCGTCTCGAGCAGCAGGTCGGGGTAGTGGGCGATCGGCGCCACGCGGTGGGCGCTGAACAGCTCCGGAAACAGCCGCATCATCATCTTGCGGTCTTCGAGCATGTAACTCACGCCGCTGGGCACCCGCAGGTTGTCTTCCAGCACGTAGTACTCGCCCTCGCCCCGGGCGTTGGGTGCGCGCACGATATCGACCCCCGAGATATGCGAATAGACGTCTCCCGGCACGTTGACACCCACCATCTCGGGGCGGAACTGGGCGTTCTTGAGCACCTGGTCGGCCGGAACCAGCCCGGCCTTGATGATTTCCTGCCCGTGGTAGACGTCGTGGATGAACCGGTTCAGCGCCGCGACACGTTGCACCAGGCCCTTCTCGAGCGTGGCCCATTCGTGCGCGGGGATGATGCGCGGGATCAGGTCGAAAGGGATCAGCCGCTCGGTGCCGGCGCCGGCCTCGTCCTTCGCCCCGTAGACCGCGAAGGTGATGCCGACCCGCCTGAAGATCAGTTCCGCCTCTTCGCGCCGCTTGGCCATCATGTCGCCGGGCTGGCGCGCCAGCCATTCGTCGTAGATCTTGTAGTGGTCCCGGATCTGCTTGCCCGCCGAGAAGAACTCGTAGGGCATGGCGGTATACATCTCGTCGAATTTATGCATGGACATTTCGCTCCTGACAAGAGCTTAGCAAGTTTCAGACCACGCCAGCCCCGGTGCAAATACGAAGCCGGCACGGCGCACCGACACGGTTGGTCACACGGTCGCCGACGCAGAACGGCGGCGCGCGCGTGGACTTCACGCGCCTGCGGCGACCGCGGCGGCGCGCTGGCGAATGGCAGGTGGCCACAGGCGCGCGACT
>JANMYG010000869.1:0-3709 GCA_031381865.1 Betaproteobacteria bacterium
ACAGGCGCTCGGCGCTGGCGCCGTTGAAGCAGATGCGCGCAATCGACCGGTGTGTTGCCAGAAAACCGGCGATGTCATTGGGCACCACACTGGCCGTGTCGATCGCCGCGTCCAGGCTGCCTTCGCGCTCGCAGGCAGCCAGCACGTCCCATAACGCGATGCCGTGCTGCACCAGCGCCGCACAGCGCCCCGCGTAGTCCCGCGTGGCATCGAAGTCCCGCAGCGCGCCCATGATGTTCCAGAAGGCATTCCGCGGATGCCCGTAGTACTGCCGCAGCCGCAGCGATGCCACGCCGGGCATGCTGCCAAGCACGAGCACGCGCGCACCGGCCGCGGCAATCGGCGGGAAGCTGTGGATCTGCGCCATGCGGGCATCGGGGCAGCCGCGGCCGCGCTTCAGGGTCCCACCGGCCGCTCGCCGGCGACAGTGGTCCGGTGCAGCAACCGGCGGCTGCCGTCGTAGTCGTTGATGGCCAGGTGCAGCAGGCAGCGGTTGTCCCACACCGCCAGAGTTCCCGGCGCCCAGCGCAGGCGACAGGTGAATTCGGCCCGGGTGGCGTGCCCGAACAGGTATTGCAGCAGCGGCCGCGACTCGCCTAGCGTCATGCCCTCGAAGCGTTCGGTGTACACCGGGTTGACGAACAGGGCCCGGCGACCGGTCACCGGATGCACCCGCACCACGGGTTGTGCGACCTCGCGGTCGGCCTCGGGGTCGTTGCGCACCATGCCGATCGAGCGACTCACGGCCGTGCCGGGCCCGGGGCCCCTGGTGCCGTGTGGCCACGCGGTCTGGACCGCACGCAGGGGGTCGAGCAGGCGCCGCAGGCCCGGTGACAGCGCGTCATAGGCCGCGTACTGGCTGGCCCACAAGGTATCGCCCCCGAGGGCCGGCAACTCCAGCGCGTAAAGCAGCGTCAGGCTGGGCGGAGCGTCGAGGAACGAGAAGTCGGAATGCCAGGTGCCGCCGAAGGTGCTGATGCCGCGCTCGTCGGCTTCCTTGAGCACCGCGATGATGTCGGGGTAGGCTTCGAGGTGCCGGACGTAGGGCACGCGCAGGATGTCGCCGAAGCGCCGCGTTACTTCGAGCTGCTGCTCGGGCGTGAGCCGCTGGTCGCGAAAGAACAGCACCGCATGCCGGGCCAGCGCGTCGGCCACACGCCGCATCGCGTCGACCGGCGGGTTGGCGAGATCCAGGCCGAACACTTCGGCCCCACAGGCGGGTGCGACGGGTCGGATGTTCAGGTCGTCAGGCACGGTGGAAAGATCGGGTTGCGGCCATTGTCCGCGACGCGGCGCTGGCGCGCGAGTCTCTCTGGTGCTGCTTCGCTCTGCGAGCTGCGGTGCGAGATTGCTTGGGGCGGCCCGGCGCGGCGCTCATCCGGCATCCCTGCTGCGCATTGCGGAATTCGCCTTTGGGAGCGGCCCGACGGCGCTCACGACCCGAAATCCGGCGACGCATACAGCGTTCGGCCGGCGACCCGGATCTCCACCGCCACCTGGTACCGCGCGACCGCCTGCGCGTCGATGGCGATGCCCAGCCCGGGCGCATCGGGCGCGGCCACCTGCCCGGCGGCATCGGGCGTGAGGTGGTTCTGCGTGAGTTCGACCGCCAGCGCCTTCGGCGCCGCCGGGTATTCGCAGATGTCGTGGTGTGCCAGACCGGCGAACGGCTGCATCGAGGCGCTCAGGGCCAGGTGCGAAGTGAAGGTGTGGTTCACGTAGGTCACGCCGCGCTGCACCGCGTAGTCCGCCACCAGTTTGGCCGGGCCGATGCCACCGACGCGGCCGCAGTCGATCTGCACGAACCCGACCCCGCCGTAGTCGATCAGGTGGCGCGCCATGTAGGCGTTGTGCGCGCCCTCGCCGCCGGCGAGCCGGACAGCTTTGCAGCGCCTGGCCAGCGCGCCGTATTGCTCCAGCGCGCTGGCGTGGAACGGCTCCTCCAGCCACACGGCACGGGCCTGCTGCAGGGCATCGAGCCGAAGCGCGGCGCGCTCGACGTCGTCCACGAAGATCTGCCCCACATCGACCAGCAGGATGCCGTCGCCACCCAGCGCCTCGCGCGCGGCGAAAAATTGGTCGGCGTCGTCCCGGGGAGATCCGCGGCCGATCGGCCCCCAGCCGAACTTGGCCGCCTTGAAGCCGCGCCGCATGGCCTCGCGCCCGCGCTCCAGCGTCTGCTGCGGCGTGTCGCCGAACAGCAGCGAGGCGTACGGCGTCTTCGGGTACGAGGCGGCGTAGCCGAGCAGCTTCCACACCGGCTCGCCGCGCGCCTTGCCCAGGATGTCCCACAGCGCCATCTCGACGCCCGAGAACGTGTGCGCCGCCTGCAGCACGTCCATGCTGTTGTAGGCCCCGGCGGCGGCGATGGCGGCGATGTCGGCCGGCGTGTCGAGCCGCTGGCCGAGCACCGACGCCGCCACCGGCTGGCAGGCGCCATGCGACAGCGGGCACACGAAGGCCGCGATCGACGGCAGCGGCGCCGCCTCGCATTCGCCGTAGCCGGTGAAGCCGCCTGCCGCCACGCGCACCAGCAGCGCGTCCTGGCTGCCGTCGGCCTCCAGCGTGACCTCGGGCATGGACAGGTAGAAGAAATCGACCGCGTCGACCTGCATGGCGCGCTCCCGTGTATTGGCTGCGCTCAGCAGCGGTAGATCGTGGCCACCGGCTCGAACACGACCCCCTCGTCGAGCGGGTAGATCGGCCGTGCGCAGATGGTGTGGCCGAGCGACTTCAGGTTGGCCGAGGTGGCGCCGGGCAGGTCGACGTTGAAGTTGTTGTCGACCCAGGAGTCGTACATGTGGTGCTCGGTGTGCGGCGACTTCACCACGATCAGGTCGAAGTCGCGCGGATCCAGGCCGTTGGCGAAGTACATCGCGCGGTCGAACAGGCTCAGCGTCTTGCTGAACACCACCACCGTGAAGTTGTCGAACTGCAGCACCGCGGTGGGGCCGGCGTCCAGGCCGATCTTCATGGTCTCGAGCCGCGACCGGCCGTCCGACAACAGGCGCACCCGGGCCGTGACCGGCATCGGCGCGAAGCGCCGCTTGTCGATGGCGCCGCCGAGCTTGACGCTGATGGTGGCGCCCACGCCGGCCTTGTGCGCCGCCGCCGCCGCGCCGGGGTCGACGATCTGCGCCAGCACGCGCTTGCGGTAAAGCGCGTCGCGCAGCCCCTGCAGGATCAGGTTCGAGTCGCCGGTGGCGCCCGACGAGGTGGCGTCGGCGGCGTCGGTGAAGACCACCGGGCCGGCCACCGTGGCGGCCTGCGCGATGGCGCGCGGCAGCGACACCAGCTTGCCCTGCATGCGGTGACGCAGCGGCCAGAACTCGCGCGCCAGCAGCAGCGCCTCGGCCTTGGCCAGCTCGGCGTCGCCCTCGGTTGCCACCACCACCTGGCAGCACAGTTCGGGCACGTCGGTGAACGGGTTGCCGATCATGATGCCGGCCGACATGGCCGTGCCGTCAAGCTCCATGCGGCGCGCCTCGCGGATCAACTCGCCGTAACAACCCGACTTGGTGATCAGCTCGTCGCCGCGCACCAGCGCCGGGATCACCACGCGCGCGATCGTGGGGTGCAGCTTCTTCGTGACGAGCCGGTGCAGGATACGTGCCGCGCGCGCTCCGGTGGAGGCGAAGTCCACATGCGGGTAGGTGTGGTAGATCGCCACGCCGTTGATCTGGCGCAGCATGCGGTCGGTCAGGATGCC
>JANMYG010000874.1:0-3435 GCA_031381865.1 Betaproteobacteria bacterium
TGGTGCGGCCACGCGGTGTATGAGGATTTCAGCGTGGCGGGCAACATGCTGGCCGGCTCGGGCGTGCTGGCCGCCACGGCGCAGGCCTTTGTGGCAGCGCACGCGCTGCCGCTGGCCGAGCGGCTGCTGGCAGCCATGGCCGCCGGCGAGGCCGCCGGCGGGGACAAACGCGGCAAGCAGTCGGCTGCCCTGCGTATCCATGGCAACCAGGATTACCCGCAACTCGACATGCGGGTCGACGACCACGCCGATCCGATCGCCGAATTGCAGCGCCTGTACCAGGTCAGCCTGGAGCGCTTCCAGCCGTTCGTGGCCTGCCTGGCGGGCCGCGACAACCCGGTCGGGCTGACCGACCGCGTGCAGATCGAGGCCAGCATCGCGCGCTTTCACGCAGCGCGTGGGCAGGGCCGTTGATGCATGCCGCCATGTCCGTCGAGGCTTGCGGTGGCAACGCGCGGCATGGGGCAACGGTGTCGGGCGCCGTGGCGGGCATGACCGCCCCACGGGGCGGGTTGTCGTGAACGACGAAATGCCCGCCAACCTGCTCGAAGTCGCGGGCTTGCGTACCGTCTTCAAGACCGACGACGGCGAATTCGCGGCTGTGGATGGCGTCGGCTTTTCGGTGGCTGGCGGTCGCACGCTGGCGATCGTGGGCGAATCGGGCTGCGGCAAGAGTGTCACCGCGCTCTCGATCATGGGCCTGGTGCCGAACCCGCCGGGGCGGATCGCCGGCGGGTCGATCCGCTTCGAGAATCGCGAACTGCTGGGGTTGCCCAAACGCGAGATGCAGAACCTGCGCGGCAACGGCATGGCGATGATCTTCCAGGAGCCGATGTCGTCGCTCAATCCGGCCTTCACGATCGGCGACCAGATCGTCGAGGGCCTGATGCGCCACCGCCCGCTGAGCCGCGCGCAGGCCGCCGAACGCGCGCTCGAGATGTTGACGCGGGTGCGTATACCGGCGCCCGGGCAGCGTTTCCACGAGCACCCGCACAAGCTCTCGGGCGGCATGCGCCAGCGCGCCATGATTGCGATGGCGCTGGCCTGCGAGCCGCGCCTGCTGATCGCGGATGAACCCACGACGGCGCTCGACGTCACGATACAGGCCCAGATCCTGGACCTGATGCGCACGCTGCAGCAGGAGACCGGCACCGCCATCATCCTGATCACGCACGATCTCGGCGTGGTGGCAGAAGTCGCCAACGAGGTCGTGGTGATGTATGCCGGGCGGGTGGTGGAGCAGGCTCCGGTGCAGGTGATCTTCGACACGCCGCAGCACCCCTATACCGTCGGTCTGCTGGGTTCGATTCCGCGGCTCGATGGCGAGCAGACGCGGCTGGCGGCGATCGACGGACAGGTGCCCAATCCGCTGCGTCCGCCGGCCGGTTGCAGTTTCGCCGCGCGCTGCCCGTTCGCCGACGCCCATTGCCACGCAGAGGCACCAGCGCTGCGTGCCGTGGGTGCGGCGCATTTCTCGGCCTGCTGGAAGGCTCCGTTGGATCCGCAGGTGCTGATGGCGGCGGTGGCGCAGGAGGCCCGGGCATGAACGTTGAGAGAGAAAACGTCGGTGCCGGGCACGGGGGCCCCATGACTACGGTACGGCCACCGGTCGGAGCCGAGCTCCGGGGCTCGCAGGGCGATGCTGTTTCGATTGCCGCGGAGCCGTTGTTGCGCGTCGCGGGCCTGGTGAAGCACTTCCCGGTGCGCAAGGGCGTCTTCAGCCGCGTCAGTGGCGCCGTGCGCGCCGTCGACGGCGTCGATTTCACGCTGGCCGCCGGCGAAACGCTGGGCATCGTCGGCGAATCGGGCTGCGGCAAGTCGACGCTGGGCCGGCTGGTGCTGCGCCTGCTCGAGCCGACGGCAGGCAGGGTGGTTTTTGGCGGACAGGACCTCGGGCAACTGGACCCGGGCGGCTTGCGCGCCCAGCGGCGCGCGATGCAGATCATCTTCCAGGACCCCTATTCCTCGCTCAACCCGCGCATGACCGTCGGCCAGACCCTGGCCGAGCCGCTGGTGCTGCACGGCCTGGCCGTGGGGCGCGAGAAAGAGCGCGTGGCCGAATTGCTGCACACGGTGGGGCTGGCGCCGCAACACGCGCGGCGTTATCCGCACGAATTCTCCGGCGGGCAGCGCCAGCGCATCGGCATAGCGCGTGCGCTGGCGGTGCAGCCGCGCATGATCGTCTGCGACGAGGCGGTCTCGGCGCTCGACGTCTCGGTGCAGGCGCAGGTGGTCAACCTGCTGCAGGACCTGCAGCAGCAGTTCGGCCTGGCCTACATGTTCATCGCCCACGACCTGGCGGTGGTCAAGCACATCGCGACGCGCATCGCCGTGATGTACCTGGGCCGGATCGTCGAGATCACCGACAAGCGCAGCCTGTTCGCTGCGCCCAGACACCCTTATACCCAGGCGCTGTTGTCGGCCATTCCCCTGCCTGAGCCCGGCCTGGCGCGCCAGCGCGTGTTGCTCAGCGGTGACGTCCCCAGCCCGGTGCATCCGCCCGCAGGGTGCCATTTCCACACCCGTTGTGTGCATGCGCGCCCCATGTGTTCGCAACAGGCGCCACCCTTGTCGGAAGAAGCGGGCCACGCCGTCGCCTGCCATTTCTGGCGCGAGATCGCTGTGCCCAGGCTGTTGCCGGCGGCAAGTACCCCGACACCATCGCGGCAGCGCCTGGCACTGTTGCAATCAGCCTTCGTGAAACGCGCAGAAGTCGCATAATGAATTTCGATCCATGGGTTCACTGTGCCAGCACTTGATGCCCGACCATCCGCCCCCCGCTTTTAGGAGTCCATTCGCATGAAGTTCCCTGTTCGTTCCTGGCTTGCTTTCGGCCTTGTTGCGGCACTGCCACTGGCCATGCAGGCGCAGAACCTGCGTATCGGCCTGGCCGAGGACCCGGACATTCTCGATCCGACCCTGGCGCGCACCTTTGTCGGGCGCATCGTGTTTGCGTCCTTGTGCGACAAGTTGTTCGACATCGACGAAAAACTCAATATCGTGCCCCAGTTGGCGACCGCCTATGAGTGGTCTGCCGACAGCAAGACGCTGACCATCAAGTTGCGCACCGACGTTACTTTCCACGATGGCGAGAAGATGGACGCCGCGGCGGTCAAGTTCAACCTCGAGCGGCACAAGACCATGCCGGGTTCGAACCGCAGCGGCGAACTGCGCCCGGTCAACACGGTCGACGTCGTGGACGCCTCGACTGTGCGGCTGAACCTGTCGGCGCCATTCACGCCACTGCTGGCGGTGCTGGCCGACCGCGCGGGCATGATGGTGTCGCCCAAGGCAGCCCAGGCGGGCGGGGCCAACTTCGGCACCAAACCGGTCTGCTCGGGGCCGTTCAAGTTTGTCGAGCGTGTGGCACAGGACCGCATGGTGTTCGAGCGTTATGCGAACTACTGGAACAAGCCGGCGGTCCATTTCGACAAG
>JANMYG010000011.1:0-10384 GCA_031381865.1 Betaproteobacteria bacterium
GGTCCAGCGAAGGCGCGATATGGACGTACGCGAACTGGCGCAATGCGGCGCCGGCGCGCCAGGCCGGCAGTTCACGCAGCGCCAGGTGGACCATCATCGTCGCGGGGCCCGGGCGCAGGCGCGCTGGCGCGGGCAGGGAGGCGGTTGCGGGTTGCGGCACGCCCGCCGACGGTGCGGCAACCGGTGTCGTGGCCGTGCCGCCCAGCAGCCGGCCGTACAACAGGCGCGGATGCACATTGGCGATCACCGCCCTGCCGGCCGCGATGCGTGTGCCGTCGGCCAGCACCACGCCACGCGCCTGGCCGCCCGACACGTCGATCGCGGCCACCGCGCAGTTGGTGCGCACCTCGCCACCCGCCTCGGTGATCACGCGTGACATGGCACGGACGATGGTGTCTGCGCCACCCCCGCCCAGCGCCATGCCGAAGGCCTGGTTGGCCATCGATTCGAGGTAGGGAAACAACGCCCCACCCGCCACGTCCGGGCCGAAGTCCAGGTGCAGGCCCCAGGCGGCCATCATCGCCTGCAGTCCTTCGTCCTCGAAACGCGCACCGAGCCAGCTGCGCGGGCTCGACAGCAGCAGGCGCGCCGTCTCCATGCACCAGGCCAGTCCCTTGGCGCGCCACATCGCCCACAACACCCGCACCAGCGCCCACGACGGCACCGGTGTACCGAGCAATGCGAACAGGTGCGGCGCGTCGCCGGCAAAGGCGTCCTGCATGGCGCGCCAGGTTGCGGCGTCGCGCGGGTTGCGTGCGGCGATACGGGCGCTGGTGGCGGCCAGGTCCTGTTCCACGCCGAGCCAGCGCCCGTCGTCGAATACCGAGGCGAAGCTGTGGCCGGCCGGCACCAGGGCGAGCCCGGCGGCGTCCAGGCGCGCCTTGTGCGCGGCGTAGAACGGCGAGCCGGCGAACATGCTCAGGTTCATGGCATACAGGTCATGACGAAAGCCCGGAAGGGTCAGCTCGGCGGTCTTGACCGCGCCGCCCGCGCTGGCCGCGCGCTCCAGTACCAGCACCTTCCAGCCCTTGCTGCCCAGATGCACGGCGGCTGCCAGCCCGTTGTGTCCTGCCCCGACGACGATCGCGTCCCACGCCATGGCTGTGCTCCCCGCAAAGTTGAGCAGCCATTTTGCGGCCTGGGTTTGGTCGTGTGGCGGCTTGGCGCGCAAGTCTGCGGAACACGGACAGCCGCGTGCGACAAGCGGATAAGCCCGGCCCGAACCGCACGCGGGCGATGTCAGGCCGCGTGTTGCGATACCGTGGTGAACGCCCCGTTGGCGTAGAGCAGGGGTGGCTCCTGCAACGGGCTGAGCAAGACCGACTTGATTTCGCCGATCATCACGGCGTGGCTATGCGCGACCATCATTTCGTCCACCAGGCAGTCGAAAACCGCCAATGCGTCGAGCAACACCGGCGCGCCAGTGACCAGCGTGCCCCACTGGGCCATGCCAAAGCGCTCTTCGTGTGACACCGGCGCGCCGCCGAACTTCTGTGCCATTCCGGCGTGGTGTACGGCCAGCAGGTTGACGGCCATGCGCCGGCTCTCGGCGATGGCGCGAAAGGTCGTGCCCTTGAGGTTGATGCAGGCCAGCAGCCGTGCCGGTTCGGCCGAGAACGAGGTGACCGCCGTGGCTGTCAGGCCGACCGGTGTCTGGCCATCGGTGCTGGTCACGATCGACACCGCACCGACCAGCCGGCGCATGGCCAGCTGAAAATCGGCCACCGGCAGGCTGGCGGCGTGGCGCAGGGCCTGGAGTGGAGGAAACCGGTTCATGGTTGCGGGCTTCAGGCCGTCGCCACCTGCGCCAGATACTGCTCGACCTTGTCCGGCGTCATGAAGAAATTCGCGTAGTCGGTCGGATCGTTGAAGCCGTTGACGATGCGCCGGGCGACGCTGGTGTTGGCGCTGGCGGCGCCCAGCACGTTGAGCACGTGCGGCGGCGGCGGCATCAGCATCGCGTTGGTCCAGTGGGTCGCGTGCGAAGCGTAGCTGGTCCACAACAGTTCGAAGGTGGCGTTCATGAAGGCGGCGTCGAACTCCCTGGCGCCGTGGGCCAGGATGGCGGTCTCGACCGCATGCGCGAATTTGGCGGCGTTGTTGGAGCCCTGGCCGGTGATCGGGTCGTTGAGCAGCACCGCGTCGCCCATACCCATCACGATCCGGCCCGACGGCAGTCTGCCGACGGGTTTGCGCACTGTCGGTGCAAAACGGCCGGCCAGGATGCCGTTGTCGTCGGTCAGTTCGACCTTGTCGCAGCGCTGCGCCTCCCACGGCAGGAATTTCTGCAGGATCTCCCTGGACCGCGCCAGATGCTGCACCGGGCTTTGCACGTCGCCCCAGCAATCCATCGGCCCACCGGGCACGCCTTCGAACACCATGATGTCGCACCGCCCGCTGGTCGTGAGTGCCGGGAAGACGAAGTATTCGCCCACGCCCGGAATCAGGTTGAAGTTCACGGCCGAGTAATCCTCGCGCGGCGCCATGCCCGACACGTAGGTCAGGGCCAGCGCGCGCTGGGGCTTGTCATACGGGCTGCGCTGGGCGTCGCGCTCGAACATCTGGGCGATCGCGCCCTTGCCCGCGGCCACGATCACGAGGTCGAATTTCTGCGTCCATTGTTCGAGGTCGTCGACGCCGGCTTCCTTGTGCATGATGTCACCGCCGCGCTGCTGGAATTCCTTCATCCAGCCCGGCACCTTGACACGCTGGTCCACCGATTGCGCGTAATGGTCGAGCCGGTGGCTCCAGGACAGCGCCTTCTGGCCGGCAAGCTCGGGGTGCGGCACGCTAAAGGAAATGCCCTCCACCGGCGGGCAGGCGGACTCCCAGAAGTTGAGGCCACGGTCGCGCTCGAGCTGCAGGCTGTCATGGAACATGCACTGGCTCGACAGCACCTTGCCGGTGCGGATGTCGTCCGCGCTGCGATTCGACGTGACGGTCACCGCATAACCCTTGGCCTGCAGGCCCAATGCCAATTGCAGCCCGGACTGGCCGGCTCCGACGATCATGATGTTGCGCATGGGAACTCTCCTGGTGTGTGTTGGTGGGGTTTCAGGCCATCAGTTTGGGAATCGCCGGCTCGTAGGACTCCGGCCCCATGGCCGAGTAGCCGCCGTCGACCGCGTAGTCGGCGCCGGTGACAAAACTGGCGTGGTCCGAGCAAAGGAACAGCACCACTTGCGCCACTTCTTCAGGGTTGCCCACGCGACGCAGCATGTGAAAGGGCGCGGCCACCCGGTCGGTCTTGGCGCGGTCCCCGCCGCTGAGCTGGTCCATGATGGCCGACCAGGTCCAGCCCGGCGACACGCTGTTGACGCGGATGTTGTCCTGCGCCAGGTCCATCGCCATGTTGCGCGTGAGTTGCACCAGCGCCGCTTTGCTGACCGGGTACAACCAGCGCCCGGTCTGGGCCACGCCGGACGAAATGCTGGTGAAGTTGACCACCGCGCCGCCGCCCGCCTTTTGCATGTGCGGGCGCGCCGCCTTGAGCATCATGACGGCGCTCGCCACGTTGACGTTCATCGCCGTGAGCCAGTCCGCGCGCGAGGCGTTGATGCCGTCGTCGACATAGGTGCAGGCCAGGTTCACCAGGAAATCCACCCCGCCGTGGCGCGCCGCCGCCTGGTCGACGCAGCTTTGCACCTGCGCGTCGTCGGTGATGTCGGTGTGCGAGAACCAGACCCCCGCGCCGCAGCTGTCGGCCACCGCCGGCCCGCGCGCGGCGTCGATGTCGGCCAGCGTCACTTTCACTCCGGCGTCGGACAGGGCGCGCACCAGCGCCGCGCCGATCAGCGTGGCGCCGCCCGTGACGATGGCGCTCTTCGCGGACAAACCCTTGAACATTGTTGTCTCCTTCCGCTGCGACCCACCGTCCTGGAATGGATGGTCTGACCGAGGTCAAAAGGTACGCGATTGGCAGCACTTTTTTCGTCCACAAAACGCAAGCCTGATCCCGTTTGCGCATTTTTGTGCGGGTAATTGAGCATGGTCAAGAGCGGCGGTATTTGCTACATTGACCCCGCCATGGATGCCCAGCCTGCTGCGGCCAGCCTGCCGCTATCGCGCTACGAGTTGTTCCACACCCGGGACGTGGACGAGGCGCGCGAGAACGTGGCGCGGATTTTTTGCCCGCACGGCCTGAGCACGTCCAGGCCCGGCGACACACTCGACGCCCGCCACCACAGCGTGCGGCTGCACCATCACGTGAGCCTGAACTACGTGCAATACGGGCCGGAGGTGGACATCGACCCCGGCTACCTGGGCGACTTCTTCCTGCTGCAGATCCCGTTGCGTGGTGGTGCCAGCGTGCGTTGCGGCAGCCAGCACGTGGCGGCGAGCGCAGCTTTGGCGTCCCTGCCCTCCCCGACCGAGCGCCTGAGCATGCGGTGGGCCGAGGACAGCCCGCACCTGATCGTGCGTTTTGCCAAGACGGCGCTCGAGCGGCAGTTGGAACAGCTGGCCCAGGCGCCACTGCAGCAGCCGCTGGTGTTCGAACTGGGGGTGCCGCTGGACGCGCCGGCGCTGGCGCCGATGCTCAATTTCGTCAAGTACCTGTGCGCCACCCTCGACCAAGACAACACGCTCGGTGGCACGCCGTTGGCGGCCCAGGCCGAGAGTTACCTGATGACGGCCCTGCTGACATTGGCGCCGCACAACTACAGCGATGTATTGCGGGAGGGCACCCGACGCAGCCTGCTGCCGCGTTCGGTGCGCCGGGCGCAGGAGTTCTTGCGCGAGCATGTGACGCAGCCGTTGTCGCTGGCCGACGTGTGCCAGCATCTGGGTGTCAGTGCGCGCGCGCTGCAGGCGGCCTTCAAGCAGCACACCGGTCAAAGCCCCATGGACTACTGGCGCGTCGTGCGGCTCGACCACGTGCGCGCGGCCCTGCTGCAGGCCGAAGCACCAGCCCGGAGCACGGTATCCCAGGTGGCGGCCGGGTGCGGGTTCCTGCACCTCGGGCATTTCGCCGCCCAGTACCACGAACGTTTCGGCGAGTTGCCGTCCCAGACAATCGCTCGCCGCGCAGGGGGCTGAGAACCGGCGCACCGGCGCCGCTACCCGGCGCTACCCCAGGCTACCGGTCGTGCGCACGATCGCCGCGCGGATGTCGTCCGGGATCGGCACCGCGCGGTGGCTGTCGAGCGAGGTGGTGACCAGCACCTGGCGCATCGACATGCGGGTGACGCCGTCGGCCTGGCCCACGCAGCGCAATCGCAGCGTCAGTGAACTGCCGCCCAGCCTCTCCACGCCAAGCGACAGCAGCACCCGGTCGCCCATCGCGCTGACAGCCGTGAAGTCGGCTTCCAGGCGCACCGTCGGCAGGCCGATGCGCCGCTCGATCACGGTGCGCCGGTATCCCACCTCGAGGCCCTCGTTGAACCAGTCCTCGACCAGCCCGTTGAACATCACGAAGTACTGCGGGTAGAAAACGATGCCGGCCGGGTCGCAGTCGGAAAAGCGGATCAGGCGCTCGCGGCTGAAAAGCGAAGTCTGCATGCCTCGCCCTACACCAGCACGACGGCCGCGGGAAGGCTGACTTCGAGCAGCGCCAGGTCGGCGCTGGCCTCGCACAGCGCGTAGGCCATGCCGCCGGGAATGGTGATGCTGTCGTCGCTGCCCAATGCGTGCGACCCACCGTCCAGTTGCACCGTGACCGTGCCGGACAACACAAAGTAGAAGCAGAACTCGGCCGCATGGCGTTGCGGCCCGGCGCTGGCGGCGCCGGCAGGCCGCACCACGCGCACGCCGGCGAGCCCGGCCGTGGCCGCACCGATACCGGTGTCGCGAAATTCGAAACCGCCGACGCGCCAGGGCGCCCAGGTCGCCTGGGCCGCCACATGGCGCACAAAACGCTGGCCGCCGAAGTCGCGCCCGGGTTGCAGCTCCGCGGTCGGCAGCACGAGCTGGTGGTCGGCCATCGTGATGTGTTCGGCCGGGGCGCCGATCTCGACCACCTCGGCGCCGGCGGAGCTCTCCAGCACCCGGTGGCGGATCATCGGTGGCTGCAGCACGCAGTCGCCGAGGTGCATCACGAACGGTTCGCCCTGGCCTTCGTAGACCACGCGCACCCAGCCCTTGCGGCAGAAGATGGTCTGGACCCGGATCTTGTGGAAGTGCACGTAGTCGGGCACCGGGCCGCCGTCCAGCACCCGGATATGCGATGCGATGAACGCGCCGCCATGGCGCTCGGGCAGCAGGTCGCGGTAACGCAAGCCGGCGCGGCCGACGGCCCAGTGGTCGTCGCCACCGGCGCGCGTGACCACCAGCGCCTGCCGGGTCGGGGGTACCTGCATCGGCGGGTCGGCCGCCACCAGCTCCACGGTCACGCCGCTGGGCGCGGTCAGGCTGGTGCGGCCGGCGCCCGTGGCCAGCGGGTCGTCGCACAACAGGTACACCACCGAGGCGCCGCCGGCGGCCCCCTGGACCAGGCGCATCTGCAGGCCATGGCCCGACAACATGGCGGTGGACGGGTTGTCGGCCGGGAAGATCGCGTCGACGCGAAAGCCCAGGCCGTCGACCCAGAACGCGAGGTCGGGTTCCAGCGCGTCGCAGGACACCAGCACCTGTGCGCCGCGGATGCCGCCCGGCTGGATCGTGGGATTGTTCTCGGGGTGGGTGGTCGAGGGCATGGACAGTTGGGTGAAGTGATGCCCCGAAGCTTATCCCGCGGCACGCTGCCGGTGCTGTCAATTGCTTTACAACCGGCGCAGATTGTTCGATCCGGGCCGCTGCGACACCGGGTCAGGTCTTCGACAACTGCTCCAGCCGCGCGGCGTCTTGCACCACCACCAGCCGGCCCGCGCGGGCGATGACATGTTCGCGCTCCAGCGCCGTGAATACATGCGACACGCTGACCCGCGACAGGCCGCAGATGCTGCCCATCTCCTGCTGCGTGAACGCGATCGAAATCAGGCTGCCGTCGCGGTGCGGCGCGCCGTAGCTGTTCACCAGGTCCAGCAGGTGCAGGCAGACGCGGCGCCGGCCGGAATTGGAGCCGTGCATGGCAAGCTGGCGCAACAGGATCCGAAAGCGCATGCTCGAGAATTCCTGGTGCTGGCGCAGCAGCAGCGGGTCCTGCGCCAGCGACGCCACCATGTCCGCCATCGGCACCGCGCACACCACCGCTTCCGCGGCAGCGACCGCCGACACCACGTAGTTGCGCGACGACAGCAGGCCGCAATCACCGACCAGGCCGTTGCGGCCGATGATCATCAGGTGGCGCTCCTTGCCGTCGAATCCGAACGACGTCAACCGGACGCGGCCGTCGACGATGGTGTACACCGTGTCGGCGCTCTGGCCTTCGAGAAACAGCGTCTCGTCCTTGGCGAACTGCCGTGTGCGCGACCCCTGCGTGGCCGCGTCCCAGCGAAAGCGCAGATTGGTCACCCACGCCGACACCATCAGGCCGTCCCGGGCCGGCGCGCCGGCAGGCGCTGGCCGGGGGTCGCCCGCAGCGGCGTGGTGTTGCATAGGCGCGCAGTTTACCCGCCGGTCGAGGGTTTCCACTGAGGCTGCGGCAGGGCCGTGTGTAAAGCGCCTTACATACACGCCGGGCCGGCGCGCCTACGATGCGAGCAACAACCGGACTCCCAGGAAACACCATGGATCGCACCACCGACTGGTTTGCCGAAAGTTTCACGCAGGCGCGCGCCAAATTTCTCGCCGCAGTCGAGCATGGCGGGGCGCGGCTGCTGTCGAGCCATACCAATCCGGCGCGCGGACCGGACGGCGAAGCATGCACCACCGACGTGGCGTGGATCGGCCCCGAGGATGCGCGCCGGCTGCTGGTGTTGGTGTCGGGCACCCACGGCATCGAGGGTTATGCCGGGTCGGGCTGCCAGGTGGCCTGGCTCGAGGGGCGCTGGTTCGAGCGCGCCCGCACCAGCGATACGGCGGTGTTGCTGGTCCATGCGATCAACCCGCATGGTTTTGCCTGGGGCCGGCGCGTCAACGAGGACAACGTCGACCTCAATCGCAATTTCGTCGACCACGCCTTGCCGCATCCGCCAAACCCGGACTACGAGGCCATCCGCGCGCATATCGACCCGCTCGACTGGGCCGAGCCGGCGCTGGCGCGGCACAACGCCGCGATCGCAAAATTCCTGCAGCGCGACCGGCACGACGTCATGTGCAAGGCGATGCACGGCGGCCAGTACGTCAATCCGCAGGGCATCTTCTACGGCGGCACCGAAGCGACCTGGTCGAACCGGCTGTTTCGCGAACTGGTGTCCAGGCATGCGGCCCGCGCCCGCCATGTGGCCATCATCGATTACCACACCGGCGGCGGCGTGCTGGGTTTTTGCGACCTGTTCATAGACGATGAGCGCGCCGGCGCGCACACGCGCGACTGGTTCGCGCATGTCAGCGTGATCGCCGAAGACAAGGCGGCGCACGGCAAGGACGCCCAGTCGGAGACGCCGGGCAACCTGTTCTACGCGCTGCCGGACATCCTGCCCGACAAGCAACTGACCCTGTGCCTGGTCGAAATGCGCACCGGCGAGGTCGGTGGCCACGACATCGTGCGGGCCGAGAACTGGTTGTTCCAGCACGGCGACCCGCTGTCGGCGCAGGGCCTGGAAATCCGGGCCCAGATGCGCGAACGCTTCTATCCCTCGCGCCAGCAATGGAAACCGATGGTGGTCTACCAGTCGAACGCCATGCTGGCCGAAGCGCTGGCCGGGCTGGCGGCACATGCGCTCGATTGATCGCTCGGCGATCCGGGGCCTGGGCCCGGGAGAAAGTGGTGCTGCCCGACCGGCTGGAGCCGCGCCCGACAGGAACCCGGTTGCACACCTTCCCGGGCGCAGCGATTACGATCCAGCCATGCAAAGCGAAACCGAAACTCCCAGCGCCACGACCCTGGACTGCCTGCGCCAGTTGATCGCGTTCGACACCACCAGCAGGAATTCCAACCTGGCCCTGATCGACTGGGCCGGCGCGCACCTGTCGGGCCACGGCGCCAGGATACGCACCGACTACAACCGCGAGCGCACCAAGGCGAACCTGTTCGCGACCTTCGGCGAAGGCCCGGGCGGGATCGTCCTGTCGGGCCACAGTGATGTGGTTCCGGTCGACGGGCAGGCCTGGAGTTCCGACCCCTTCGACGCGCAGGTGCGTGGCGGCCTGCTGTATGGCCGCGGAGCCTGCGACATGAAGGGTTTCATCGGCGTGGCGCTGGCGCACGCCGGGCAGTTTGCGGCCGCCGCGCTGCGCTCGCCAATCCATATTGCGCTGAGTTACGACGAGGAAGCCGGTTGCCTGGGCATCCCGGGTCTGCTGGCCGACCTGGCCGGCGCGGGCATCCGGCCCGACGGCTGCGTGGTCGGGGAACCGACCGACATGCAGGTGGTGACCGCGCACAAGGGCGGGCGCGTCTACCGCTGCCGCGTGCACGGCCGCGCGGCGCATTCCGCGTTGACGCCGATCGGGGTCAACGCGATCGAATATGCCGCCCGCGTGATCACTTTCATCCAGGACCTGGCGTGGCGCGAAGAAGAGCAGGGTTTGCGCATGGAGGGCCTGGGCGTGCCGTTTTCCACCCTGTCCACCAACCTCATCAGTGGCGGCAACGGCAAGAACATCGTTCCGGCCGAGTGCGAGTTCTTCTTCGACTACCGCTACGTGCCTGGTGTGCCGGCCGAGCGCTTCATCGACGACATCCGCCGTTATGTGGCCGAACAGGTCGAGCCCAGGATGAAGGCGCGTTTTGCCGACGCCGGCGTGGAACTCGAATGCACCGCCGACATTCCGGCGCTCGACGCCGGCGAGCAGGACCGCATCACCGTGCTGGCCAAGTCGCTGCTGCGGCCACATGCCTCGGCCAGGGTGGCCTATGGCACCGAAGGCGGGTTCTTCCAGGGCGCCGGCATACCGGCCGTGGTGTGCGGGCCCGGCAGCATCGAGCAGGCGCACAAGGCCGACGAGTTCGTTTCGCTGGCGCAGTTGCGCCAGTGCGAGTTGTTCATGCACAAGCTGGTGCAGCGCATGTCGCGCGGCGTGCCGGCTTGAGGCGTTGCCGTCGGCAGGCCGCGGTTCCAGCAATCTGTCTTCCCCGATCCAAAAGGAGTTTTCCATGAGTCCGACGATGAACATGAAGCGGTTGGCGGGCGCCACCGTGGCGGCGCTGGTGTGGTTGCCGATGGTGGCCATGGCCCAGGATTTCAAGGTGGCCATGAGCAGCCCGCCCACGTCGATGGATCCGCACTTCCAGAACATCACCACCAACGCCAACGTGATCGAACACATGTTCGAGCCGCTGGTGATGCGCAACGCCGACGGCAAGCTGGTGCCGGGGCTGGCCGAGTCCTGGTCGCTGATCAACGGCCTGACCTGGGAGTTCAAGATCCGCAAGGGCGCCAAGTTCAGCGACGGCAGCCCGGTG
>JANMYG010000043.1:0-2607 GCA_031381865.1 Betaproteobacteria bacterium
ATCCCGCCCCAGAGCGAGGCTTCGGCCGCCGTCTTGATACCTTCGGCGCCCGTGAACAGGCCACCGGCCGGGATACCCGCCGCTATGAAGGGACCATAGTCCGAGCGTCCGCTGAAGTCGGTACCCTTGAACGGCAGACCGCGCGATGTATAGAACGACTCGAATACCTTCTCGATCTTGTCTGAACCCGCTGGTCCCGGCCCTGCGCCAACAGCGTCGGAGTCGTCACCGTCGTAGATGAAGAACACATGGTTGGGCGAGCCGATCATGTCGAAATTCAGGTACAGCACGATGCGGTCCTTCTCGGGCTGCGTCAGGTTGTTGACGTAGAAGGTCGAACCCACCAGGCCGGACTCCTCGGCGCCCCACCACGCAAAACGCAGCTTGTTGCGCGGCTTGACCTTGGCCATCTGCAAGGCGACCTCCAGAATGGCCGCGCTGCCCGAACCGTTGTCCTGGATCCCGGGACCGGCATTGACGGAGTCGAGGTGCGCGCCGGTCATGACCACGCTGGCGGGATCGCCACCCTGCGATTCGGCCAGTACGTTGTACGACGTGGCCAGACCCTTGAAGGTGTCGGTCTTCAGGTGCATCACCAGGCCCGGTGTGGCAGCCAGCGCGTCGCCGACCGCCTGCGTCACCGACGTGACCGGGATATCCAGAGTGAACGTGGCGCCAAGGGTGCCGTTCAGCACGCCGGGGGCATTGTTGTAGATGACCACCCCTGAAGCGCCGGCGTTGAAGGCGTTGGTGGCCTTGAGGGCAAAGGTGCATGCACCGCGCCTGATCAAGGCGATGTGGCCGGCCGGAAAGCCGGCAAAATCGGCCGCTTCACAGCCAGGTGTCGCATCCGCCGGCGGCGCTGCCAGTGACGTGACTGCCGCCGTGATATCACCGCTGCCGGAATACGACATGATATTGGTGGCTACAGGCCCCGCGACCGGCGCCACCTGCTCGAGAACGGCCGGCGACAGAACGATGAACGTCTGAAACTCGAATGGCTGGACCGTGACCTGGTAACCCGCGCCCCGCAGCTTGTTGGCCACATAGTCGACCGATTGGTTGTACCCCGGCGTGCCGGAGGTGCGAATGCCGTTGTTGGCGTCGGCAATCGCCTGCAAGGCCGCCTGGTGCGCGCGCACACCGTCGACGGTCACACACTCCATGAGCTTGGCGTGGGTGTTGTTGACACGTGTGTCGCAACCCGCCGGTCCGGCAGTGGCCGGGTTGGCAAACAAGGCGGCTGCGGCCGCCACGATGGCGCAACCGGCAGTGGCGCCAAATCTTGATTTCTGCATCGAATACCCCTGATGACTCGACCAATCGAAGTGCGACCCCAGGCTTACACCCGGAGCCGCGCCGTTTCGCCAGCCCGGCTGACGAGCACGGAAATTAGCACGCTTCCAATGCCAGGACAACTGGTGAAAACACGCGTGACAAGTGCTGGCCACCGTGGCGCGCGCGCGGCGCAACCGGCGCTCACATCACCAGCAAGAAAGTTCCGGCGGCGGTGCACAGGTGCTGCGCCCGGCCCGGCCTGCGCCTGTCGACGCGTCGAAGGATCGTGTGGCCCGCAGGCTTCGATCCTTCGACATGCCCAGTACCGGCCAAACCCCAATACCGTTCGGTTTGCCGACGCCATTGCGGCCCCGGATCAGGTCCGGGAGTTCAACAAGCGCAATCCGTGGATGCCGGATCAAGTCCGGCATGACAAACTGAACAGCATTGGGTCAAACCCGGCCCGGATGGGATGGGTGCGCCGACTGCCATCGGGCACCCGGGCTTTGGCGCCGCCTACAGCAGCGGGCGCAGTTCGCGCGCAGCCTGCTGCAACACCGGCACCCACCGCTGCCGGGTGCACACGGCATCCGGGCAGGGACCGGGCAACACCACATTGAGCGCCGCCACTGCGTGCCCGTGGTTATTGCGCAGCGCGACCGCCAGCGCGTGCACGCCCAACTCGTGCTGCTCGCTCGCCAGGCAGAAATCGTCGCTGCGCACCTGCTCCAGCAGCGCGCGAAACTGCTTCTGCCCCGTGACGGTGTGCGCCGTCAGGCGCGGCAATTGCCGGCCCCGGAGCCAGCTGTTCAGCGCGGTTTTCGACTCCGCCGCCAGCAACACCCGGCCGGTCGAGGTGGCGTGTGCCGGCAGACGCGCACCCAGGTGCAGGCCGTAGGCGAGCAGCCGGGTTGCGGCCGCGGGCGCGAGGTCGAAGCCCTGGCCGCCATTGGCCACAATCACCACCTCGTCGCCGTCGCGCACCACGGCCGAGAACGAGGCGCGGTGCTGCAGCGCCAGCCGATTCAGCGTGGGCTGCAGCACGCGCGGCAGCCGCGCGGATGACAGGTAGCTGCCGGAGAAACGCAGCACCTTGGGCGAGAGCCAGAAATAGCTGCCATCGGTCTCCAGATAACCCAGGTGCGACAGCGTCAGCAGGTGCCGGCGCGCGGCAGCGCGGCTCAGGCCCGCGCGTTGAGCCGCCAGCGTGGCGTTGAGGCGCTGGCGTTCGGTATCGAAACTCTCGAGCACGGCCATGCCCTTGGCCATGCCTTCGATCAGATCGGTCTTGTGGATGGCGGTCGCAGCGGTCATGGCAGCAATGACGGG
>JANMYG010000063.1:0-5175 GCA_031381865.1 Betaproteobacteria bacterium
AAGACCGAGCACCGCAGGGCAGTCGGCGCGTTCAGCGCACGACCGCTCCAGTAAAGCGACGACAGCGGCCCCCGCACGCCTTTGCAGCCTCCCCGGAGAACACACGGCGTACCGCATGCCGCGAGGCGCGCCAACGAGAGGTAGTTGGTGGTCGAGGATTAACGACCGCAATGTCCGCAATGGGGCGAACGCAGACCACGCCGGTGGCACGGCGAGTGGTGGTGGCGGGCTGGTCAAGACCATCTCAACGCGCCTTCTGCCCGGCTTCGCTGGCGCGCGTGAGCCGCAGTTGCACAAAGGTCAGCAGCATCAGGCCGAGCGCGAGCACCAGCGACGCGGCCGCGGCCAGGCCGTAGAGGTGGATCTGCTCGGCAAAACCGGTCTGGTAGATGAACTGCACGATGAAGGTGGTGGCCGAACCGGGCCCGCCACCGGTGAGCACGAACACCTCGTCGAAGATCTGCACCGCGCGGATCATGGCCAGCACCAGCACCACGATCAGATTGGGCATCAGCAGCGGCAAAGTGATGCGGCGAAGCGTGCGCCAAGGCGAGGCGGCGTCCATCTCGGCGGCCTCGTACATGTCCGCGGGAATGGCCTGCAGGCCGGCCAGCAGGATCAGGGTGTAGAAACCCATATGGGCCCAGATCGACACGAACACGGTCCAGAAAAAGGCCCAGCTCGCGTCGGTCAGCCAGGCCACCGGCGCACTGCCCGCAGCCACCAGCCCGGCGTTGAATACACCCTGGCTTTGCAGCAGCCATTTCCAGATCAGCGCCACCACCACCGGCGACAGCAGCACCGGATAGAAGAACACGCCGCGCCAGAATCCACGCCCGATGATCTTGCGGTTCAGCACCAGCGCCGTCACCAGCGACAACACCACCATCAGGACCACCTGGATCAGGCTGAACCGCACGGTGTTGAAAATGGCGCGCCAGAACACGTCCTTGCGGCAGGTCTGGATATCGAAGTAGTCGCGGCATTCGAACAGGATGCCGAAGTTCTCCGCGCCGGTATACGGCCGCTGGAACGGAAACAGGTTCACGCCGCCGGTGGCCGCGTAGACAAAGTTGATCAGGATCGGCAGGAACGTGAACAGCCCGAACACCACCAGGTTCGGCGCCACGAACAGCCAGCCGATGCGCGATATGCCAAGCCAGCGCTGCCCGAGCCGGAACAGCGGTTCGAACAGGTTGAAGAAGACGCCGAGGACACGCGACAACAGCTGCAACGGGAAGTACCTCGATCAGGGCGCTGCAAACAGCCGCTCGGCGCGGACAACAGTCGACATGGCTACGCGCTCCCGGTCATGTGTTGCGGACCGTCGCCCTGGTCCTGGCGGGCCCGACCCGCAATCCAAGTCTGCCGGATCGGACCGCCCCAGGGCAACCCTATTTTTGCGCCTGCTTGACGGCATCCGCCATGTCGGCGGCGATCTTCGTCATGGCCTCTTCCGTGCTCATCTCGCCCACCAGCGCCTGCGTCACCCGCGTGACGGTAGGCAGCATGATGGCGCGGTTGTACTTGTAGCCCTGGAACTGGTAAGCCACCGGCGCGAGGTTCGCGACGCCCGCGCTGAAGGTCCCGAGCGCGGCGCGCGCGGCCGGCGTGGCCCCTGGATAGGCCACTCCCTTCTTGGCCAAGCCGGCATGGGCCGGGATGTTGTTGGTCTTGCTGGCGAACTCGGCGTAGTTCGCTTCCTGCGCCATGAAATCCAGCAACATGCCCACTTCCTTCGGCGACTTGGAGGTCTTGAGCGCGACCCATGCCGCGCCGCCGGGGATGCCGGTACAGGCCGCCGGCCCGCACGGGTTGGGCACGGCGACCCAGTCAAAGGCGGTGCCGATGTCTTTTTGCAGCCGGTTGATCTGCCACGAACCCGACAACACCATGGTGACCCGGCCGTTCTTGAACTCGCCGATCGAGTCGGCATAAGTCGACCCGCCCGAGCCGGCCCAGACCTCCTTGAGCATCGCGCCGTCCTTGTGCCAGCCGACGAACTTGCTGACCGCAGTCTTGTAGCCGTCGTCGATCACCGGTTCACCCTTGGCGTCGAAGATCTTGGCGCCGTAACTGATCGCCGGACCGGCAAACCGGTGGCCGGACCGGTCCCAGGCGAGTGCGGCCGGTGTTTGCGTGGCCTTGGCGACCTTGCGCGCCGCGTCGACCCATTCGTCCCAGGTCGCCTTCGCACCGGGCATCGGAATCTTGGCCTGTTCGAACAATGTCTTGTTGACATACGGGCCGGTCATGGTCAGTTGCGACATGAAGCCGTAGATGCCCTTGTCGGTCGCACTCGGCCGCAGCCATGGCAGCGTGGCGCCGAAGTTGGACTCCCAGTACTTGGGGTCCTTCACATGCGCGCTGATGTCGAGGTAATACTTCGACAACCCGCCGAGGTCGGTCACGCGCGCAATGTCCGGGCCTTGTCCGGCGGCCAGTTGCACTGGCAACTGTTCGACGATGGTCTTGTAGGGCACGACGTCCAGGATCACCTTGGTGCCGGCATTCTGGGCTTCGAAACGCTTGACGATTTCGGCCGTGACATCGCACTCGTTTCCGTCCTGGTAACACATCACCCGGATATCCGCCGCACTGACCGCCACCGGCAATACCAGCAGCGCAGCCACCACCGCAGCGGCGCCATTGTTGGAAACACGAGGTAGCATGGGGAAATCCTTCAGGGGGTTGGTTCGCCGGCCATCGTATGGCAAAACGCGCCGGCTGCCTCCTATGGTTTGTACCGATCAATTCATGTAAATGACTGCTCGCCGGACCCGATGATCCCGCCCGTTTCCGAGTTGCCGAATCCGTTGCGCTTCGACAGCGGCGCGCCAGTGTGCAATGCCGCGCAATGGCGCGAACGGCGCACGGAGATAATCCGGCGGCTGCTGCCGATCGTCTATGGCGAATTGCCACCGGTGCCGGCAACCACCCGCGCGGTCGACCTGCAGCCGCTGGAGTTCGAAGGTCCAGCTGGTGCGCGGCTGCTGTCGTGCCGGGTCCAGACCGATGACCGGGACGCTTTTGCCCTGCGCCTGTTCGTGCCTGGCGGCCCCGGTCCGTTCCCGGTGCTGCTTAATGGCGACGCCGGCTGGCGTCATGCCAGCGCCGCCGTGGTTGCCGCGATCCTCGGGCGTGGCACCGTGTTTGCGCAATTCGATCGGCTGGAAGTCGCGCCCGAAAACCCGACCCGGCTGACTGCAGCGCCCGGGCCTGCCGGGCCTGGCGCCGAAGCGCCCTGCGCGGCACTTGCACATTGGGCCTGGGCGCACCACCGCGCGGTCGACGTGCTGGTCGGCTTCGACTTTGTGGACCGGGCGCGGATTGCGGTGGTGGGCCATTCGCGCGGCGGCAAGGCGGCCTTGCTGGCTGGCGCAACCGACGAACGGATCGCGCTGACCAGCGCCAACAAGTCCGGCGCCGGCGGCGCCGGCAGCTTTCGCTGGCAAGGCCCCGGGTGCGAAACACTGGCGCAGATCGTCGGCACGTTCCCGAACTGGTTTGCCCCGGGGCTGCAGCGGTTTGCCGGACGCGAAGACGAATTGCCATTCGACCAGCACCTGCTCAAGGCGCTCATCGCGCCGCGCGCGCTGCTCTGCACAGAGGGCCTGGCCGACCATTGGGCGAACCCGATCGGAACCTGGCAGACGCATGTGGCGGCGCGCGAGGTCTATCGATTCCTGGGCGCCGAGGACCGGATCGCGGTTGCCTACCGCCCCGGCGGGCATGAACACGGTATGGCGGATTGGTGCAACCTGCTCGATTTCTGTGACGCGGTTTTTCATGGCAAGCCGCGCGCGGCCGTGTTCGGGGTCGAGCCCTTCCCCGGATTGCCCGCCCCGGCCAGCTGGTGCCGCGGGTTGCCGGCCGGGTCGTGACAGCCGGCCAGCACCGGTTGGCGCGTCGGCAGGCACAACGCGGTCCGGGGCCGCTTATACGGCTTGACGTTCAAACACAAGGACCGTTCACCCTGAGCCCGTCGAAGGGCCGAGTGGCTTCGACAAGCTCAGCCCGAACGGATCTTGCCGATTGAACGCAATTTGGTATCAGGGCCGCGATCGCGACTTCAGTTCGTCCTGCAACTCGATCACCCGATCCAGGTTGATCTGCAGTTCGCGCATCTGGTGCGCGTCGAGCTCCGCCACGCCGGCGCGGCAGATGGCGGTCTGGAACAGGCCCTCGCGCTGGCGCAGGTGCTTGAAGAAGCGGATGCTGACGTCGAGGTGCTGGTTCGAGAATGCCAGTACCGGCGCCAGCCGGGCGTGCAGGGCGCGCGCGGCGACCGTGTCGCCAGCCGCGAACAGCCGGAATATCTCGACATAGATCGAGTCCATCGCAGTGGGGATGAAGGCGTGCACGCCGCGGTGCAGCGCCTCCATCATCTGCGCCGCGGCCCAGCCGCCGCTGACATGCAGCGCGCCACGGGTGGCTTCCAGCACCGCCGTGTATTTGGGGCCGGGCAACGCGACCTCGATCTTCAGGCAACGAAAAGCCGGGATGTGCTGGCGCAGCGCCAGGATGTCCGCAAGCGGCAAGCCGGGGCCGGCGAAATCCAGGTCCTGCACCATCAGGACCGGCGGACCAACGCGCACGAGGGCATCCATCTGCGCCACCAGCGCCGCACCGTGCAGGTCTGGCGGCGCCTGGCACAACATGGCGTCGGCACCGAGCTCGCGCGCCATCGCCGCGGACGCGAGGCGTTGTTCCTGCCTTGCGCTGCTGCAGCCCACGATCACCGGCACGCGCCGCGCGACCTGGTCCAGGAAGGTGCTTGTTGCCAGGCGCTTCTCGGTCTGGCTCAGGCTCGCGGTTTCGCCGGCAACGGCGAGCACCAGCAAACCCGCCACGCCCGCGTCGACCGCCGCATCGACCGAGCGCCGAATTCCCTCGCCATCGATCGCGCCGTCGTACAGGAATGGCGTGTTCATGCTCGGGATGATCCCGCGCGCAAAAAGGGCGGGCGCGCCGTCGTACATACCGCAGTGCGTCAGGTCACTTGGGCACGCCATAACCCATCGTCTGCGGCAACCACAAAACGATTTGCGGAAAGAGCGTCATCGCGAACAGGAGCAACAGCAGCATGACCAGGAATGGCCAGCCTTCCTTCATCATCTCGCCGATCGGTATGCCGGTCAGCGCCTTGGTCACGAACAGCAACATGCCGAAGGG